>JAYRVB010000314.1:0-3802 GCA_041918775.1 Chitinophagales bacterium | reverse complement strand
GGTGATCGCCAGCGTCCCTGTATATGGTTCAGTTGGGGTAAAAGAAAGAATAGCTCCGTTGCCTGCATTGCCAATACCGGGATCTGTATCAAAATAATATTGCACAGCATCTATATTGGTAGCATAGGTGGTCGGCATAATATAGATTGCCCTCCGGTCGGAAATACTCCAGCTTCCATATTCATGTTTTACACGAACATAGAGATAATGCAACCCGGGAGTGAGGGCGGGACTGATCTCTATCGCGACATTTTGGGTCACCGGCGCGGTTGCAGTAATCTCCATGATACCGCCGTTTCCGACATTACCGATACCGGGATCTGTGTCAAAATAATATTGTATCGCCGTGATACTCTCAAACGTACCGGCTACAGGTACAATGAGCACTGGTCTTCTGTCAACATGCCCCCATCTGCCATAGGAATCCTTTGCACGCATATAGAGATAGTGCATGCCTTCAGAAATTCCTGCAGGCGTAGTGATCGCAAGGGTTTCAGTTACAGATGCGCCTGGCGTAACCGCTACCACTGCACCATTCCCTGCCACGTTCACGCCGGGGTCAGTATCAAAATAATATTGTATGGCACTCACCTGATCAGACACTTGTGCAACCATGCACTGCATCCAACATATACAGACGAGCAACACCGGAAAACTCCGTATGCGTTTCATAGCAATTGATTTAAAGATGAAGAATCGGTGTTAATCTACATTCGGTTTTCCGGCAGTAACTGTTACGTTAATCGTACCACCTGATTCAACAGCTGCTGTGGATACTGTCATTGAGCGTATCACCGGAATGATCAGAGGCTCTCCGGTCTCACTAAATGTGGATGCGCCACCATGTACGCCAATATCAGTTCCATCTGCACCTGCATCATTTCCAGGCGAAGGCGCTTGTAGGGCAAAATCAAACGAATTCGAATAATAGGATCCCAGCGTATATGTAGTAAACAACGGATCTGTCAGGGTTATGTTACCAGAGCCGCCGCAACCTACTGGAGGCAATACGGAAGCGAGGCGGGCTATGTTGTTATTGAAAGTTCCGCCAGTAGTGTAAGAATTCGCAACTGTTGAGACGTTCATAAAAATACTACTCAACACAATGGGTGAAACAACGTTGTTGAACACATACCCGCTAGTCTTTAAAAAAATGCAGTGATCAAAAGTAAGCACTATCGAAGGATAGTTACCACCGTCGATAGCACAGTCAAAAACACAATTCATGAATGTAAGCGAAGCTACCGTTGAGCCATTGCTAGTGAAGAAATCATAAGAATCATAATCAATGATGCAATTGTAAAATGTCACATTTGTAAAGGAAACTGAAGTTAAATCAAAATAATAGTTGAACTTACAATCCTCAAACACAATGTTTGAAGTGCTCTCTGTGATATCAAATGCGTTGGTAAATTCAATGCCGTAAAATTTAGATCCACTACTACCGGATGACATGAATAATACCGTATATCCACCGCTGGAACTAATTCTAGAATTTTTTCCGCTCGATGTTTCAGGGTTAAATCCGGCACCGATCACTACCAGGGACTTAGCCCACGCCACGCCGGTTCCAAAATTTGGCTGATAGGTAATATCCGTCCCTTCCAGGATCAAAGTGTCTCCATTAGACGCTGCAGCATATGCCGCGGCAAGAGTAGAATACTGCGCCCCACCGGATGGATGATTAGATACTGTCCTTACAGTGGCTTGCACACGCAGAACAGAAATGATCAATACGATCAGGATAAATAGTTGCTTTTTCATAAGAAGTTTATTTTTTTGAGGTTAAAATGAATCCTCAAAATTCCATCCTCCTTAGCGCTCCTGCAATCGCCAATAACGGTGATGCCGGGTCACAGGTAATTGTATCGAACTATACGTAAAAAAAACGGTCGCCATACCGGCAACCGCTCCATACCTGATGGGGTCAAGTTAATGTGAAACAAGTTTTTCGCGCAAAGCTTTTGACACGGCTTCCGTCATGGATGCTACATGCAGCTTCTCGTAAATATGCTTGATATGGGTGCGTACGGTATCATAAGATATCTGTAAGTCTGATGCTACCATCTTTAAACTCAATCCTTTCACTAAAGCTTCAAGTACTTCCTTTTCACGCGCACTCAGGTTGTAATCTTCTGTAGCTACCTCCTTCGACATAGGATGTTGCTGAAACAACCGCAAAACTTTTTTAGCTATGATCGGGGTTAGTGGTGCGCCACCATCCACTGCTTCACGAATAGCCTCCAGCATCTGTACCGGCGGCGTGTTCTTGAGCATATATCCACTTGCACCAAAACAGATGCTGTAAAACACTTTATCATCATCCTCAAAAACAGTTTGCATGACTACCGGAAGCTCCGGATATTGTGTATGCACCTGTTTTACCGCATCAATGCCCGTTACGCCCGGCATTTCAATATCCATGAGCACCACATCCGGTTCTGCCTTCTCGATGTCGCGGAGCACATTGCGCGCATCCGGAAACCCGCCGGCCCATTCAAATCCGGGCGTACCTTTAATGATCACGCTCAGCGCATCCCGCACTTTCCTGCTGTCGTCAAATACACATACTCGAATTGGCATAACGAATTTTTGTAAAGTTCTCCCTCTTTTGCACAATCTGCAATCACCACATTCGGCGATGCGCAAATGCATACTTCATGGTTAAACCGGTTTCTTGAAATGGTCGGCTATAAAATTCCAATTCGGCTCCAATTTGTTCTGCACGACGTTTCATATTCCGCAACCCATTGCCCTCATATTCCATACCCGTATCAAATCCCTTTCCATTATCTGTTACAGAGATATACAGGTACTTGTCACGCAATTCCATAGTAACCTGCACGCTACCTGCTTCAGCATACTTCACTGCATTGTGTATCGCTTCTTTAATGATCATATACACACAATGCCGCACCTCCATATCAAATGCCATCTGCTCCAGCACTTCAGGATACGTAAATACAAAGGCGATCTGCCGCGGGGCACACAAACGCGAACCAAAGGTTTGTATCCTCGAAAGCATTTTTTCCATGGAGTCATTGGCAGGGTTCACCGCCCACACCAGATCTCCCATGTGGTCAAGCAACTCACCGGAGGTGCCCGCGATCTCCTCCATATATGCCTGGATCTCACTTTTATCTGAAGTAGCGAAACGCTCCTTCGCCAATTCGCTATACATGGAAATACTGCTTAAGGCAGAACCAATATCATCATGCAGATCAGCGCTTATCCGCGTGCGATCATCGGTAAGTTTTTGTTGATACTCGATCTTGCGCTGAAGTGCTTTTCTATTGAATAGCAATGCCGTCAGGAGCAGGATGAATAACGCCAGCACGATCACCACATTGCGTTGCTGTTGCTTCTTATCCCTGTCTATTGCAATGATCTCCTGCTCCAGCTCAAGCGCGCGAATGGCCGCATCCTTCTTCTCTGCTTCATACTTCGCACTGGCATCTTCTACCATCTCGATCTGTCTGAGATACGCCACTGAATCGCGATAACTCATCGCTTTGAACCAGGCATCCATAGCCTCATTGTGCCGGCCCTGTGCATGATACAACTTGCCAAGTTCGGTGTGATTGGTTGCCAGCAAAGTGAATACATGCAATTGTGCAGCCATCGCATTACTGCGTTCAAAATAATCAATTGCCGCCTGCATATTTCCGTCATGCACGGCCAGCAAACCCAAATTACTCAATACAGTGGCAACATCATCCGAAACAATGTCACCATAGAGTGCAAGCGAACGCGTAAATGCCAGCTTTGCCGAATCCGGTTTATCCAAATATAAATAACTCAG
>JAYRVB010000313.1:0-6120 GCA_041918775.1 Chitinophagales bacterium | reverse complement strand
TCGCGCATAATGCCACGACGTTCACCAATGCTCGGGTGGGTACTTTTTAAGGATTCTTTTCTGGTGGGCAGCTCGGGTGTACCGCTGATCTGTTTTATGGAATCGAGGATCAGGTTTTTTGAGATCGCATAATGATCGCCTTCAAAAAAATCTATAGGAAATGCCTGGTCTTCATAAGGTAAATAAGCAAATTTCAATACATCGAATACAGCATTAAGGGTGTTCGTATCGCATACATATTTAGATTTGAGCAACAGGTCTAATCCGTATAAATCGGCGGATTTCTCGAGGTCCTGTGAATATAGGTTTCGAGCGATTGCCGACATGTCGAAAGAGCTGGATCTTTTAAATAACGCGTTGTCGTCAGATTTTTTACTGATCTCATTGGCTTTCACGAAAAAATCCAATCCGTGCTCCAATGCAATATGGCCGATCTCATGACCCATGATGTAGGCAAGCTCTGCTTCGTTTTCCAACATGGCAAGCAAACCCATACTGATAAATATGTTGCCACCCGCGCCGGCAAATGCATTTACTACCGGACTGCGCAGAATATAAAAGTGGAGCTGACTGCGCAAAGTGGGGTTGTCGATGAGCAATTGATCGGCGATCTGATCCAGATAATTGTTGTATTCTGTATTGTACAGCACTACTCCGCTGCGCATCATTTCATCTATGCCAAAGCCGCTTTCCAGATAATACACTTCATGCAGAAAGCGCTCTCTTTTTGTGAGTGTGTCGGGGAGGTCAAATACGGTGCTCTTAAATTTTTCCGCAGATGGCGTATACACTTCTGAAGGAAGGCCGGCAGTGTTACATACGTGATGGCGATCGCATTGTGCAAACGCTTGTGCGACCATACAGACACAAAGCGCGGTAAGGAGGTTTTTCATGGTTTGGCTGTTTATACAATATTACGGAATGTGTCTGTTTTAACAAAAAAGCCTTCTCCCATACAGGAGAAGGCCTAATCTAAAAGCTCGTTTAATGTTAACCGCTTACGGCTTATCCGAGAGCGACATGTGTTTGATTCCTGTGTTCCACATCGTGAAACTTATCCAGTCGGCATCTTCTTCAATTTGTTTGGCCAAAGGCTTGCCGGCACCATGTCCGGCATTGGTATCAATACGGATCAGGCAAGGGGCTTCTCCGGCCTGGGCAGCTTGCAGCGCAGCAGCAAATTTGAATGAGTGAGCTGGTACCACACGGTCGTCGTGATCTGCAGTAGTGACCAAAGTGGCCGGATATTTTGTGCCGGGTTTGAGGTTATGCAAAGGACTGTATTTATACAGGTAGTCGAATGCTTCCTTTGAGCTATCGGCACATCCATACTCAACAGCCCAGCCCCAGCCAACAGTAAATTTATGATAACGTAACATATCCATCACACCAACACCTGGCAATGCAACAGCAAACAGGTCGGGGCGTTGTGTCATACAGGCGCCAACCAATAATCCACCGTTCGATCTTCCCTGTATCGCTAATTTGGTGTTGCTGGTATATTGTTCGTCTATGAGGTATTCTGCGGCCGCAATAAAATCGTCGAATACATTTTGTTTATTACCAAACATGGCTGCTTTATGCCATTCCTCGCCATATTCGCCACCTCCACGTATGTTGGCCACAGCATATACAAATCCCTGTTCCAATAAAGTAGCGCGTGAGATGCTGAATCCGGGAGTGATGGAAATATTGAATCCACCATATCCATATAAGAGACAAGGATTGCTGCCGTCCAACTTAATACCTTTTTTATGTACGATGAACATCGGTACTTTAGTGCCATCCTTACTGGTATAAAATACCTGCTTCATTACATAGTCGCTACTATTGAATTTGATATCCGCTTTCTTATACAACTCAAAGAATCCCTTCTGAATGTCGTACTTATAAATATCTGAAGGCGATAAGAATGTAGTGAAGCTGAAGTATACAAAGGTGTCATCCTTCTCTCCATTAAATCCGGTAACTGTTCCTCCAACGCCGTCGTTTGGTAAAGAGATCTGGCGTTCCGGTTTTCCGCTGCGGTCAAATTGAATGATCACAGGTTTTACATCGCGTAGGTAAAAGGCAAACAGCTTTCCACCTGCCAGGCTAACATTACTCAGCAGTTCCTTTTGCTCAGCAATGATCTCTTTCCAATAATCAGGATGCGGATTTTTCGGATCTATGCGCACGACACGATAGTTTGGCGACATATAATTGGTCATCACCAAAAGATCGTCTCCATCATTGTCGAGGATGCTGTATTCGTAGTCAAACCCTTTGCACAAGGTTTGGAATTTAGATTTTGGATCGCGCAGGTCCTTCCACAATATCTCGGTGCCTGAAGTACCCGGACTAACATAGATGAACAGGTAGTGCTCATCTTCAGTCGTTTGTGCTGAGAAATAATATTTAGGATGTTTAGGATCCGTGTAAATGAGTTTGTCCTCTGATTGCGGAGTGCCTAATTTGTGATAAAACACTTTCATGTTTTCGCTTGACCCTGTGTACGTTTTATCAGGCTTGTCATAAGCACTATAGTAAAATCCATCTCCCTGCCAGGCAGCTCCTGAAAATTTTGTCCATTCTAGTTTATCAGACAACATGGTATTCGAAGCCACATCTTTCACATACATGGTGGCCCAGTCGCTTCCGGCCGCACTTTCATTGATGGCTACATATTTCCTGTTATTGCTGAAACCTGCAAATGATTGCGTTACCGTGCCATCAGTAGAAAGTTTATTTGGATCGATGAATACTTTCTCTTCCCCATTCACCCCTTTTTTGTAGTAGGTAACATATTGATTTTGTAATCCATCATTCTTTTGATAAAAATAATATTCTCCGCTGCGCACCGGCGTAGTCATTTTCGGATAGTCGGCCAGATCGGTCATACGGTTTTTGATCTTTTCACGATAGGGGATGGCTGCCAGGTAATCGAAGGTGACATCGTTTTGTGCATTCACCCATGCACGCACAGGTGAAGTACTATCGTCATTTGCTTCGGCTTCTAACCACCGGTAAGGGTCTGCTACCAGAGTGCCAAAAAGTGTGCTGGATGAATCGGCAGTTGCTGTTGTTGGATACGTTACTGCCCCCGGGCCCTTCACATCCTCCATAGTTTCTTTAGATGATTGTTTACAGGCAGTGATGCTCAGCGCTACCATTGCCAAAATAAGTATAGGTCGCATAGTTGTAAGTTGGTCACGTAAAATTAGCCTAATCTGTCGGGATAGCCGCGCTGCTGTAACACTATTTAACGCTTACCATGATAGGCCATCCATCTGAGCATGTCGTTCTTGGTAATAATGCCCATCAATCGGTTGTTTTCGACTACCGGCAAACTGCTGATCCAATGGGTCTTCATGATCTCGAGCGCCTCTTCGATAGCAGCTTCCGGATGTGTGGTGCGTATATCTTTACGCATGACCTTCTTCACGGAGATATCGGCCAGATCCACACCTTTTTCCCTGAGTTCATTGATACGACCGGAAGTAACCACCCCATGTAACTTACCTTTTCTATCCTCTACGATCACATGGTTGATATCGTTCCATCGCATGATATTGGCCACTAATAAGGCAGGGTCATCCGGGTATACGGTAAATACATCCGGGCTCATTAATTGTTTCACAAGCGACATATTGCTCACCACTGATGCCACTATCGGTTCAACAGCGGTTTCCGGCCAGTTACAGATAGGTGTGTTTTGCAATTGTTGTGTATGCATGATCTCGGTGAGCACACGCAAAGCATCGGAGTTGTTCATTTCCTGTTTGAGTCTCCGAAAATTGCGCACCTGCCATTGAGCACCGGTATAGGTTTCTAATCGCTTTTCTATTGGTCCGAGATAAGTGAATATTTCTACATCGGTCAGGCCACAATTACGTAAACCCTGATGCGCAAGCGGCAATAATTCATTCTTAATCAGATCATACGCGGAAATAGTTTTGCCCATCCAGACAAAGGCGGTTTCCATGCCTGCACGTGCTGCTTTGAAAAAATTGGACTTTACATCCTTAAATTCAAAGTGCTCCCAAATGGATTTTGCTTTTTCAGGTCTTGCCTTCATCAAACCCACCCAAAAAGCAGCATTGGCTATTTCATCTCGTATCGTTGGTCCTGCCGGAATATATCGGCATTCTAATCGCATGTGTGGTTTGTTTTCGAGCACGCCATAACACATGCGATTCCATCGATAGATCGTGCCATTGTGCAAGCGCAAAGCCTGCATGGAAGGTACTCTGTTCTCTAATAGGGCTTGGGATGAATTTTCCAGGATCTCATCATTGATCAATACTTCAAATCGCGTAATGTCTTCCTTGTATATTTCCGTGATGGATTGATAAACCCAATCTTTCCCAAAAGTTACGCGCGGACGTTGTTCCCTGATCTCATCTACACTATGACGCGTATCTATACTTTGTTGAAACAGGGCGATCCGAATTTCACTCCATAATTCTTTACCCAGTAATAATGGTGAATTACTGGAAATAGCCAGCACCGGACCCGAAATGGCGAGTGCCCAGTTATAGGCAGGTACTAATTCAGCAGTTGGAATTTGTAAGTGCACCTGAAAACTGGTGTTACAAGCTTCAAACATGATGCTATCATGCCGGATATGTAATTCATCAACACCTTTTAAATACAAATCGAACTGACGACCACGCAGATCGCGTAATTTCTTACTCAGCATTTTATACCGCTCTTTCGGCGTAAGAAAATCCAGAGAAATTTCTTTTCTGGTGATCGTAGGTAAGATGCCTGCCATCACTACTTTACTGTCAAAAATTTTAGCAATGTGTTGCGCCTTGCCGTATTTTTCAAGAAGCTCCGCTTCCATTTCCATGCAACACCCTGGTCCAAGCACCCTTGGCAGGAGATTGACCTCCATGTTGTATTTGGCTAATTCAGTAGTGAATTGCGGATCACCAATGGCTTCGAGTAAAGTGAGGGAATTGTCGGCCGGACTGAAATCATTTTGCACAATACACAATTCCTGTTCGGCACCAATGCGTTCGATACCTTCTTCGAAGGTTCGGTTTTCTATCATATGTTCCAGCGCGTCAATATCATCGAGCAGTGCACTGACAAACCGGAGGTGCGCCTGTGAAGAATTTTGCTGCTTATGCGTTTCCTGACCCATATGGAGGATGTTCAAATTTATCTGATTTCCGGAGGATTCGCGGTGATATTAATCAATTATTCGTAAAATTGTTCCGGTCATATGGAGGAAAGCAGCTCATCAACGGCTATACACATTGGCGAAACATGGAAACATGCCCTCGCACAGGAATTTAGTCAGCCATATTTTCAGGAGATCAAACGTTTCCTGAAAGCAGAAAAAGCTGCCGGAAAGGTCATCTATCCGCCCGGAAATGAAATTTTTCACGCCTTCGATCAAACACCGCTCCCGGATGTGAAGGTCGTGATCATCGGGCAGGATCCCTATCATGGTCCCGGACAGGCACATGGCTTATGCTTTAGTGTGCGCAAAGGTGTTAAGCCACCCCCTTCACTGGTCAATATTTTTAAAGAGTTGAAGGCCGACATAGGCATGGATATCCCGGCACACGGTTGCCTTGATGCATGGGCTGCCCAAGGGGTTTTTCTGCTTAATGCAATGTTGACTGTCGAAAAGGACAAACCGGCGTCCCACCATGCCATCGGCTGGCAATCATTTACAGATGCTGCCATCAGGGCAGTAAGTGCACATCAGGCACATGTCGTATTTATTTTGTGGGGCGCATTTGCACAACAGAAAGCAAACCTGATCGATGACCAAAAACACCTGATCCTGAGATCTCCACATCCGTCACCTTTTAGTGCAGATAAAGGTTTTTTTGGATGTAAACATTTTTCAAAAGCGAATACCTGGTTACAACAACATGAAATTGAACCGGTAAACTGGCAACTGTCATGAGAAATATCCAGATCCAAATACTCCTGTGGTTATGTATGGTGATCTCATACCCAACCTATGCGCAACAGATCAATTTAGACTCGCTTAAAAAAGTAGTAACTGTCGGTGCCGAGGATACGAACACCGTCATTGCCTGTCGCGCATTATGCGGAACCCTCGGAAATATCGAACCACGTGAGGGGATCTACTATGGCTGGAAAGGTGTGGCATTG
>JAYRVB010000312.1:0-5045 GCA_041918775.1 Chitinophagales bacterium | reverse complement strand
TTGCGATATTATTGACATGCAGGGAAGGATTGTAGATACCTACTCCAATATTTACCTCACAAATCCGGGAGAAACTATTCGATTTGCCGTATTCAGAAGGGGTATGGCCACAGGCACCTATTTGGCCCGTATAAGTTATGGCGATATGCTTCTTGGAACAATTTCCATAAGCTGCGTTGAGCATAATTAGTTCCGGCCAGCTTTAATCGCAGATGCACGCCAATGAATGCATGCAAACGTTGGCGATATCAATGCGAGGGCTTGGTGTCCCGCAGATTACCGCAGAATTCCGCAGAGGGATGCAATGCATTCGTTCTGTACTTTTCTGTATATATCTGCGGAAATCTGCGGGACACCTGGTTTTACACATCACTTTTAACAGGTATATGCAGGGAAATTGCTTGCTGAATCAAATACACCCTTTGGGATATCAACGAAGAATCAATAGTTTTTCGCAATCTAGAAGTCCGGTATGGTTATAAAGGCAAAGCATATACACTCCAGGTTTAAAATGATCTAAGGTGATAGACATATCCGGAGTGTACTTACCTTCATGTACAACCCGTTGAGTGGCATCCAGAATTTGGATATGTGTTGGGTTTAACGTGCCTGAAATAGAAATTTTGCAATAGGTTTCTGCCGGGTTTGGGAAAATAGTCATTCCGAGCTCCGAAGGCGTAGCTGAATGAATGGCATTTGGAATGGAAAAGGCTACTACCCAGGCATCACGTTCATCATAAATATCAGGCACTACATCCTGGTGACCGCAGGCGATGTCATAGTCGGGTAATTCATCAGGTGTAACAGCTCCCGTAAACACATAAATAACGCCGGATTTTATGAGAATGTCGCTGATTTCGGCACTTCCCATGTCATCACCACTAGTGTGACTTCCACCAAAATTGCGACTCCAGAGCAGGTTGAAATTGCTGTCTGTGGCCATGAGCCAGTAGTCGTCAGTTATACCGTCGTTATAATTGCCTGGCAGGTCGTAATCTGTCGATGAAGAAATACCAACAAAGTAATAATTGCCTGCTGAGTCTCTTGTCATACCATTAAATCTGTCCTCACCACTGCCTCCAAAAGAGATCATATTTACCAGGTTAAGTGTTGAGTCAAAAAAAGCGATGGACCCCTCCTCACCGGCATGTCCTACAGGAGCGGGGAATAAGGGGGATTCTGCATTACCGGTGCCTACACTGATAATATATACACCATCCTGATAAAGCAGGTTTTCAAAATTCAGATAGTCATCCTCTGCAGAAAGGAAGTTTTCTCGTAGGATATTGCCCATGCTGTCCATTTCGATGATCCAGCGTTTGCGACTATCCGTAACCGGACAATCAGCAAGGTCATAGTCGTCAGAAGAAGAAAAGATATGGATTTGATAAATACCGCGACTGGTTTCTACCGCATTGGCAATTGGAGAATCGTATAATGATCCACCCAGCACCTTTAGCCATAAAATATTGCCTAAACTATCTGTTTTAAATATTACAGCGTCATTGCAGCATGCTTCGCCATAATGAAAGGGGATGTCGCCGCCAGCACCATAACTACTTCCCAATACAAGAAACCCGCCGTCCTGCGTAGCTTGTACACTTACCAGATCGTCACCTAATATTCCGCCGTAGCAATTACTCCATAGAATTTCACCTAGTGAGTCGGTTTGCATCAAAAGTATATCCTGAAATCCATGAGTACTTATATGTTCAACACCACATGCTCCACCAAATAAATAGCCACTATGTTTAAGTTCTACACTTTTTAACGGCTCTATTTCACCAATATATAACTGTTGCCATTCAACATGCAATGAGGAATCAAATTTAATCACCCAACCATCACAATCTGGACTTGATGAGAGGTCGCCATCAATAGATGCACATCTTGCACAAGCAACAATTCCACCATCATTAGTTTTAATTGTATTGTAGAAATAATCATCTGCGGTGCCGCCAAAACATTCCTGCCATATAATACTTGGCTGAGCGTATGCAAACATTGGAAAAAAAACAAAAAGAGATATGAATAATTTATTGCAGCGCATAATTTTTAAGTTTAAGATTTACACTCACCTGTTACCGTTGAATGATAGCCTTACCGGAAGCCTCTTTATTTCTACAATACATACATTTTGTATTTTTCTGCGTGCATCTGCGGTTGATTAACCATACATATCACCACGAAGCTACCCTAACTATCACTACAACACCGCCACATCTACGTCCATCTGCGGGAAATGCATTTATCCTTAACGCTCCACTTCTCCTTCAAACACAAAAGTTGCCGGGCCTATGAGCCAGATGTCGGTGAAAGATTGAGGCCCGGTGCGGTTGAATTGCACCTGTAGTTTTCCTCCCATTGTTTGCAGGGTTTGCGTGTGGACACCGTTGGATACCTGTTGGTGTAACGCCGCTGATAATGCAGCAGCCGTTACGCCCGTTCCGCAACTCAATGTCTCTTCTTCCACCCCCCTCTCATACGTCCTGATGAGCAAGGCACCATCATGCCACTCGAGAAAATTCACGTTGATCCCCTTCGGCATATACGCACTCCGATTGCGGATAGTTGCACCGTCGCGGTGGACATTTACTGTCATGATGTCGTCGACAAAAGTGACAAAATGTGGTGAACCGGTGTCTATTTCGTCATGGTCGGGAAACTGCTGCACAATCGGCACATCCGACATGCGCAAATGCACATTGCCTTGGCGGATGAAGGCTTCGTGCGGGCCATCTACGGCCAAAAAACGGTAATGTTCTTTCACAATGCCCAGGGCAGCGGCAAAGGCCACCATGCAGCGCCCCCCATTTCCGCACATCGTGCTCGGGTTGCCGTCGCTGTTATAATACACCATCTCAAAATCGAAGTCCGGCGCGGTTTCCAGCAACATCACCCCATCGGCGCCAATACCGAAACGCCTGTCGCACAACTGCTTAAACCAGGCAGTATCTGCGCGGTCTATAGTTCCGGAACGGTTATCAAAAAGGATAAAATCATTTCCGGTTCCGTGGTATTTCCAGAACTTCACACGCATCTTTGGTGTTAATGAGTCTTAAGCAGGTTAAAAATTGTTAAGCGAAAATACGACAATCTTTCAATCGTCGTTTAGTGCATGATTTTTGTAGTGAACACGTAAACCAATAAAAACATTCCATCATATGAAAGCCAGGATCTTTGGACTTGTTGTATTAGTGGCAGTAGTAAGCTCTTTGGCCACTATGGTCGCATACGACCGAATGACCGATCAAAAGGGCGATGGCGCTTTGTTATCGTCGCCTTACCAGTTTACCACAGCGAATTTTCCGGTAGCGCCCAGTGGCATGGCACCGGTAGATTTTACTTATGCTGCGGCACTTACCACACCTACTGTTGTGCATGTAAAAACGCGTTACAAACAAACGGCTGATTACAGCGCACAAAGCGATATTTTCCGTCAGTTCTTCGGCGATGACTTCACGTGGGAATCTCCTGAGGCTCAGGCCAGCGGCTCGGGGGTCATTGTTGATGCAGACGGTTATATAGTGACCAATTATCACGTTATCAAAAATGCGGAGGACATCGAAGTGGTTTTCTTCGATAAGCACACGGCAACTGCCGAACTGGTGGCCGCGGATCCTTCTACGGATATAGCGGTATTAAAAGTGGACATGAAAAACCTCCCGGCGATCAAATTAGGAAACTCCGATTCTGTTCGCGTGGGCGACTGGGTAATGGCCGTGGGTAATCCCTTCGACCTCAGCTCTACGGTTACTGCGGGTATCGTAAGCGCGAAAGGCCGAAAGATCGATATCCTCGGTGAAAATGCCTCTACACCTGTAGAGTCTTTCATTCAAACAGATGCTGCCGTTAACCCGGGCAACTCAGGCGGCGCGTTGGTTGACCTGCAGGGCCGACTGATCGGTATCAACACGGCAATTGCCACACCTACCGGAACCTTTGCAGGCTATTCTTTTGCCGTGCCGGTGAATATTGTGAAAAAAGTGGTGAAAGACCTCAAGGAATACGGCGTGGTGCAACGCGCTTATCTCGGTGTAGAAGTGGATGTTACCCGCGAGGATGTGGGTGGTGTGTATGTAAGTAATGTGGTGAGCGGTTCCGGTGCCGACGAGGCGGGATTGAAAGTGGGTGATATTGTTACGCATATCAATAACGCCAGCATTAACAGCTTCCCAGAAATGCAGGAACAGCTCAGCAAGTATGGTCCCGGCGACAAAGTGAATGTGAGTGTATTGCGCAACGATGAGAAAAAGAATCTCGTGGTGATGCTCAAAAACCAAAAAGGCAATACCGAGATCATCAAACGCGAAACCAACGAAACCATCCAGAGCTTAGGCATTGAAGCCGAAGAACTGAGCAAGCGCGAGGCTGAATATTACAGCATTGAAGGCGGTGTGCGTATCACCGGCATCAAAAATGGAAAGATCTATCAGCAAACCAGAATACGTGAAGGATTCGTAATTACAGGAATAGATGATAAAAAAATTGTAAATTATAACGATTTGGCAAAGATTTTGGATGATAAAAAAGGAAAGAACGTGATCGTGGAAGGATTTTATCCATCTTATCCGAACAAAATTTACAATTATGGGTTAAGTCTATAAGAAGCGTTAGTAAAATAACGTTCTCAAGATATAGGGTAATTGGGTTTTCAAATGTGAGCTCCGCCTAGGCCTCTCGGTACAGCGGGGCTTTTTTTTTGAGGAATGGTGAGTCGTGAATGGTGAGTGGTGAGTGGTGAATGGTGAGTGGTGAGTCGTGAGTGGTGAGTGGTAAGTGGTAAGTCGTGAGTCGTGAATCGTGAGTCGTGAGTGGTGAGTCGTGAATATTAGTGAGTCCGCCGCTCGGCGGACCTGTTTGGAGTGGATAAATGGGCCTGCCCCGAAGTGTAAAAGTATGCAGCGTCAGCGAAATACTTTTTCTACTTCGGGGTGAATCGTGAGTCGTGAATCGTGAGTGGTGTCCCGATAGCTATCGGGAGGTGAGTGGTGAATGCAAATCGTGAGTCGTGAATCGTGAATCGTCAGTCGTGAGGTTTGGCA
>JAYRVB010000311.1:0-3732 GCA_041918775.1 Chitinophagales bacterium | reverse complement strand
CTGATCATAAAACTGAAGGTCCTGCCAGTTTATACTGTATTGCATGTAGTCTAAACCAGCACCAATATTCAATGCCCAATCATACCCTAATCTAGCCTGGAACATGTATTGTATACCCACATTGGTGAGGGTAAGGAGGCCATCTCCCTGCACATCCTGGTCGATCTGCACCCCTAAACCGCTGCGAATGGTTTCCACGTAGGCATCGAAGGCCGCGCGATAGGTGATATAGGTTTGGGGCATATTCGGCCATTGGTCGCGGAAGTTCAATACTGCCCTGGGTTCTCCGTAAGCGCCTGTAAAAGCGGGATTCACCGTAGTTTGCGCCGCATGCCATTGGCTGAAGCGGTAGTCCTGACCCAAAGCAGGCATGGTGAACCAAATGCACAATGCCGACATTAGCAGAGTATGCAATACCTGACGATTTGTTGACCAACGGATGGCAATAAACTTATGATATTTGCGTTCTTGAACCACTCTGCAACTAACCAACCTTTGATGATGAACCTGTCATTTTCTTTTGTGCGAAGACTGCTTACGGCTGTAATGTTAACGTGTTTCGGGATGTCAACAGTATGGGCTGGTGCACAAATTTCGGTGGATCGCTCACTACAGTGGTCATCTACACCCCGGCCATTCAACAGGGAGAATGGCGAACAGTTTAATGCCCTCGCCTTTTCCAATGCTTCATTCATCATTACAGATCGGTATATCTTACCCCAGTATCAGGAATCTTTTGCCATCAGCGGCTATCAGATCAGCTCTGTTTTTTTGAGTGAGACACAATATGCGCCTGTAACGGAGATCTCTGCGAAAGAGCAGGCGATCATCCGCAAACAACTCGGCAACAACATAGATGTTCATTATGGCATCGGCTATGCGCGCAAACAACCGGAGGCAGTGATCGATTTTGTGCCTTTGCGCATCAATCCGGTAAGTGGTGTTCTGGAAAAACTCGTAGCCTTTACCCTGGTGATCACCACCAGCGATATTGCGTATCGGGAGAGTGATATCACAGATGTAACCGGCACTTCTGTATTAGCATCCGGCAGTTGGTATAAAGTGAGTATCACGCAGGAGGGCATTTATAAAATAGACAAGAACTTTTTAAACAGCATCGGCATCAGTGGAAGCATTGCCTTTTCCACCCTGGGTGTTTTTGGCAATGGCGGCGGATTATTACCTGAATCGAATGCCGCTTTTCGCTATGACGACCTGCAGGAAAACAGCATCTATAAAAACGATGTCAATGGCAATGGTTTTTTAGAAGATGGTGATTATATCCTGTTTTATGGTCAGGCGCCTCATCGCTGGTACTATGAGCCATCCACAAACACCTATCGTCATCAAAACAATATTTATTCAGATAAAACCTGCTATTTCATTTCACCGGATAGAGGCACAGGAAAATTTATTTCGAATACCGCATCTGCGCCAACCGAGAATTACAGCACATCAACCTATTCAATATCATCCTTTATCGATCAGGACAAATTGAATTTGTTGAATAGCGGTCGCGAATGGTATGGAGACGTAATAGACATCTACAATCCCGAGCGAAATTATACATTCACATTGCCGAATCTCGTTACCGGGGAATATGTTACTTATCGCATTGAAGCCGCAGGCAACAGTCCTTCCGGCAACATCGTATTAAATTTAAGTGCAAATGGCACAGCCCTGCCGGTTGATATTGTGATCAGTGAAGTAGTTGAAGGATTAACCGAAACCTATGCCTATGCAGAACTGGCCGAATCAGCTTTTCTGTCGGGCAGTTCGACCATAGAGATTGGTATCGATTATGTGGGTTCGTCATTGTCAACCGCGTGGTTGAATTATATAGAATTAGCAGGCCGAGCCAATTTAGTGTATGCAGGTAGTCCGCTTTTTTTCAACGACCTGCAAACTGTAAGTGCAGGGCGCATCACTAAATTCAGTATTCAGGGCAGCAATGGTTTGCAGATCTGGGACATCACCGACCAAACCAATGCCAGTGCCATGGAGTACAGTGTCTCCGGAGGGCAGTTGCATTTTATTACACCTACTGATTCCCTTCGCGAATTTGTGGTGTTTGATACAGATGATGTGCGCCCATCCAGCGACATCACCTTTGAGCAAACGATCGCTAATCAGAATATTCACAACGACACCTATTTTCCGGATTATGTGGTAGTGACACATCCAGGCTTTTTATCTGAAGCGCGACGATTAGCTGCTTATCATTATGACGCTGACGGGCTTGACACTCTGGTGGTAACAACCACACAGGTATATAATGAATTCAGCAGTGGTGTTATGGACCTGAGTGCCATACGCGATATGATGCGTATGTATTATGTTCGTGCAGGCGCAGATGAAGAGAAAATGCCCCGCTATCTGCTCTTATTTGGCGATGCCTCATTTGATTATCGATTCATTGCCTTCGACGAAGAAAAAAACACGATGAAGGTGCCCAATTTTGAGAGTCGCGAGTCACTTTCGAAAGGTGTATCTTATGGCACAGATGACTATCTCGGATTTTTAGATATTGATGAGGGCGACAATATTGAATCCTCTACAGAAAAGCTTGATATTGGTGTTGGCAGATTGCCATGCGTGAGTGCAGAAGAGGCTACTCAATTGGTAGATAAGATCATACATTATGCCTCACAGGAATCGCTTGGCAGTTGGCGCAACAGTTTGTGTTTTTTAGCAGATGATGAGGATTACAATACCCATGTGGAAGACGCTGATGACCTTGCACAATTTATAGAAACCAATCATCCGGTTTATAACCTCGATAAGATATATTTTGATTCCTATCAACAAATACCGGGTGCCGGTGGCGAGCGTTATCCGGAGGTAGAAACTGCCATCAACACTAAAATGTTCACCGGTGCTTTAGTGATGAATTATTTAGGTCATGGCAACGAGCAAAACTGGGCACAGGAGCGCGTGTTGAGTGTGGATGATATCAATAGCTGGGATAATTTTGACAAGCTTCCGATGTTCATCACAGCCACCTGTTCATTCTCGCGTTATGACAACCCGGATCTGCGTTCGGCGGGTGAATCTGTGTTAATGAATCCCAACGGTGGTGGTATTGCCCTGATGTCTACTGTGCGTTTGGTTTACGCTTCTGCAAATTACGACCTGAACAGCAATTTCCTTGAATATTTATTTGCCGAGGAAGACGGTGCCCATTTGCGATTAGGCGATGCGGTTCGACTGGGTAAAAATGCCGTTACGAGTTCCGCCGCAAACAATCGCAAATTTATTTTGTTAGGAGATCCCGGACTCATGTTGAATTATCCAAAATATCAGGTGCAAACCAAAACGGTGAACGGATTTGATATTGCCGTTTATACGGATACTTTGAAAGCACTGGATAAAGTGACGATCACCGGCGAAGTCACTGATGAAAGCGGCGTGAAGCTCACAGGATTTAATGGCACGGTATATCCTGCCGTATTTGACAAACCTGTGTTGATCAACAACCTGATCAATGATCCAACTTTCAGTGGTGTAGGCGGGTATGGTCCGAGCGAACCATTTAGTTTTTATTTGCAGAAGAATGCTCTTTATAAAGGAAAGGCCAGCGTGGTGAATGGTGATTTCAGTTTCACCTTTATTGTGCCTAAAGATATTAGTTACAGTTACGGTTCAGGCAAGCTGAGTTATTATGCCGACAATGGCACAGAAGATGCGCACGGATATGATACCGAAGTGATCATTGGCGGCACGGCAGATGAT
>JAYRVB010000310.1:0-6499 GCA_041918775.1 Chitinophagales bacterium | reverse complement strand
AACATATCCTGAACGGTAGCAATACCATATTCATTCCAGGTAGGATATTGTTCGTCGAAGCTTGGGATCTGCTCGATCATACGCTCACGCGTTTTCACAGGGAAGAGTTTATCGTGCTGATAGTAACACATGATATAATCTTCCTGTCCGTTCTTGTCAAAGTCATAAAGGAATGCCTCAAGTGGCAATGCCTTTCCTTCAGCAGATACAGTGTTCTTGTAGCGACGGTTGGTACCGAAGTTGCCTACCACATAATCAACATCACCATCATTATCCAGGTCGGCACCTGTGATACTTTGCCACCATCCGCTTGCATTACCCAATCCGGTAGATGCAGTTACATCCGTGAATTTACCACCACTGTTTTTCAGGAAAGTGATCGGCATCCAGTCGCCGGTTAGTATAAGGTCGAGTGCATTGTCATTATTGAAGTCGGTCCAGATACCACTGGTGATCATACCTATGTCTTTTAACAATGGTGCCACCTGTTGCGTGATATCGGAAAACTTACCGCCATCGTTTCGCAGAATATAGCTGCTGGTTGGCGCCAGATATCTACCAGGCACCTGACGACCTCCAACAAACAGGTCAATGTCCCCATCTTTATCGAAGTCGGCACCGGTAACTACAGAACTGCTGGTTTTGATAGCCGGTAAAGCATCCTGTTTCAGGCTGAAACCACCTTTGCCATCGTTGATATATAAGCGATCAGCGTAGCGGGCGTCTTCAGCAGAAAACTCATTACTTCCGGATGCTACATACAGGTCGTTGTCACCATCGCTATCAGCGTCGAAGAATAATGCTCCTGCGTCTTCAGCAGCAAGTCCATCGTTCGCGCCCTGATTCCAATTGCTTTTGGTGAATTTTCCATCCGCATTCTGGAGGAACAGTGCACCGGATTGTCCGGCTGCATTGCCGATATAGAAATCGTCGCTGCCATCACCATTTACATCTCCTACGGCAATACCACTGCCCAAGGTAGACATCTTGTGTGGGAGCATGAATTCGCGCAGATAATCATCGTATTCAGCTTCTTTGTGGTCGAAGGTTATGCCGAGATTTTCTGTTACGTTTGCGAATACGGCTTTATCTGTATTGCGCGCAGGGAACTGAATAGATTTTGATCCGGCAGCATGATCGAGGGTAACTACCTGGTTAACCGGAACATTGGTCAACATCAGTTTAGTGCCATCGAGCCATTCCACCTCAACGCGATCGATCGTGCTGGCTTTGCCAACACCGAAATGGATATCGTCGATAGTGGTGGTGATATAACCGCGACTGGCTGAGCTTTGGATATATTGCATTTGATCGCCATGGAAAATGCGCACCTTGGTGCCTAAGCCGGCAGAGTTTTTTGCATATCCTTTGATCTTGAAATTAATATAGTTGTTGCCCAAATTCAACTTTTCAGCGTTGTTGCGATATACCCAGGGGCTTTGGTTCACGTTACTTACCACCATGTCGATGTCACCATCTCTATCGAGATCGGAATATCCACCGCCATACGTAATGGAAGGGTAGTAGATACCCCATTTATCGCGCATGTCTTCAAAGGTCAGATCGCCATTGTTCTTATAGATATAGTTTGGATGATCCAATACATAGTTGGGTAATTCTTTACGCACTTCGTAATACACCGTGCTGTCTTCAATACGCACCGCTCTGCGCAACTTGTGGTATGTTTCTGATTCGTCTACGTGGAAGTCACGAAGGAATCCATTGGCAATAAAGAGGTCTTTGTATCCATCGTTATCGAAATCCGTAAAGAAGGTGGTCCAGCTCCAGTCTGTGGTAGATACATTAGCCGTGCGACTGATCTCTGAGAATGTACCGTCGCCATTGTTCATTTGCATACTATTGGAACGGTTCTGATAACCATAACCTGAGTTAAGCAAAATACGCATGATCTCTACCTGGCTGGAAAGCATGAAGGTTTTATAGGTGTAGTTGTCCTCCATGTCCATGTCTACAACAAAAATGTCGAGAAAGCCATCATTGTTAAAGTCTGCGATATCGCTACCCATCGAGTTGATGGAAGTTTTCTTGATATAGGTCAGGGATTCATCGCGATAGGCTTTTTTGTCTTTGTCGTATACATAGACAAAGTCATACATGGCATAGTCATTCGCCACAAATACATCCTGATAGCCATCATCATTAATATCACCTACCGTTGCACTGAGACCGTACCCATGGTTGTTGATGCCCAATGCCAGGTGTGATTCGGTAAATGTGCCATCGCCGTTGTTGATGTAGAATTGGTTACTGAGGTTTTTTCCTGCCTCGATCTTCTGGAAGTAACGGGTTTTGTTTTTGTCGATAAAATCGACTGGATGCGTTACCAGATAAATGTCAAGATCGCCATCATTATCGTAATCGAAGAAATTCGCATGCGTGCTGTATGACTTGTCGTTAATGCCTAGTTTCTCAGCCATCTCTACGAATGTACCATCGCCATTATTCACCCACATTTCATTCGCGCGTTGATCAGCATTATCCCAGCGACTCATACAGATATAGATATCCAGGTCACCATCACCATCAAAGTCAACCATGGATGCGCCATAAGGCCATTTCTCTTTTTTGCTGAGGATACCGCTTTTTGCAGTAACATCTTCAAATTGCAGGTTGCCCTTGTTGAGGTAAAGTCTGCTGGCAACCAGGTTTCCGGTAAAGAAAAGATCCGGCAGGTCATCTTTATTTACATCGCCGATACAAACAGCACCGCCATTGTAGATATATGAATATCTCCACCAGTTAACAGAGTAGTTTTCTGTCAGGTCGTTCACAAAGTCAATGCCGGTAGATTTATTTGTGAGGATGTCAAATAATTTACCACTGTTTCCATCTAAGGTCACTTCTCTTTTCTTATCAATGATCGCAGAACCACGAGTGTCTGCATCACCACTCTTGACCAGATTACATGAGCTGATCACCAGTAACAGTGACAGGCATCCTAGTAGGTATGTGTTATGCTTGTTCATAATAGCTTTTATAGGTTACGAATATGGGGTTATTTATTCATGGATAATTGAGCGCCATAGATTGCTCGGGCATTGCCGTTGTTGTCGTAAACAGTAACTTGTGTGATAGCTTCGTTTACGATCACGGCGCGTGTGTTTTGACTCAGGTAACCTGAACCGGTATAGAATTCCTGACGACGTTTTTTGCCATCTGCAAATGAAATGATCGCATATACGTCAGTAGGGTTCACGGAAATCGCCTGGCTTCCTGAGATCACTTTAAATGCTTCAACCGGGCCGTTGCTGTTGGTGGTCAGGATAACAGGTGTTTTAGCAGCACCTACCTTAATGATGGCCATCGATTTAGCGTTCGCAGCAGAGTAGAACCCTGAGTAACGTGCAGGTAAATTCGTGAATGAGCCATCGCCATTGCCTAACAATACATTACCGATACCGGCATCCTGTGTGTTGGTTTCGATCTCGGTTTCATAGAAGTTGCCATGACAAACAATATCGAGATTGCCATCCTGGTTGATGTCCATGGTAACCATACCGAAGGTAGAAGATACCTGTACTTCATTAGGCAGACGCTTAACAGCAAATTTGTTGTTGCCCAGGTTTTCAATATAGCTGCTATAGAATGTATTTGCTTTATAATGTAGCTGAGAATTTTCCATACGCTTGCGACCATAAAAATCCCAAACTTCAGCGCGACCATAGCTGTCCCAGTCAGGGAAAATGGTTTCCACGTCCTTCATTTGTTCGATCATACGCTCACGGGTCTTTTGAGGATAGAGGTGTTCACCCTGCCAGTAACCCATGATGATGTCGTGGGTACCGTTGTTGTCGTAGTCGTCGTAGAATAATTCAATGGGTTTTTCTTTCGGACGATACTTCAGGTTGATTCCGAAGTTTCCGGCTACATAATCCATATCGCCATCATTATCAAAATCGCCGGCTGTCAGACTGTTCCACCAACCGGTAGATTCAGCAAGTCCTGATTGTTGTGTGATATTCTTGAATTTGCCACCGTTGTTTTCAAATACAGTGATCGGCATCCATTCGCCATTCAACATCAGATCGTAATCACCATCGTTGTTGATGTCGGTCCACAATGCACCACTTACCAATCCCACTTTTTCGAGTTCCGGTGCGATGGTTTTAGTGACATCTGTGAATTTGCCTTTATTGTTTTGCAGGATATAACTCTTCGTTGGATAAGGGTAATTACCCGGGATGATGCGCGTGCCGACAAACAGATCCATGTCGCCATCCTTATCATAATCCTGTGCAGCAGCAACAGAACCTGAAGAGATCATTTTTGGCAGTGCTTCCTTATTCCATTTGAAATTGCCTTTACCATCATTGATATATAAACGGTCTTGCAGGTTCGGATCATCTTTTGGCGAGTCGCTACCACCACTTACTACATACAGGTCGATGTCCTTATCGCCATCAGCATCAAAGAACAACGCACCCATATCTTCAGACTTGATGTCTTCAGTGCCTTCTGCAAAATTTGTCTTGGTGAATGTGCCATTTGCATTTTGCGTATAGATTGCACCTGATTGATTTTTAGCACCGCCGATAAAGAAGTCATCATTTCCATCGCCATTGATATCACCCACCGCGATTCCGGGACCTAAATTGCTAAGCTCTTTAGGGATGAGGAATTCGCGATCGAAATCGTCAAATTCATTTTCTTTATGCGTGAAATCGATTTTCAGATCCTGTGTAGCATTTACCAATACTGCTGCAGGTTTTGGTACGGCAGATTTTGTGGTTTTCACAGCATCACTATGATTCACGGTAATGGTGGTGTTCACGGCCACATTAGTGAGAACGTTCTCTTTGCCATCTAACCAGCGCACAACTACCTGATCTACTTTTTCAGCATTGCCTAAACCAAAGTGAGCGATCGGTTCTGAACACGACAGATAACCTTTTACCGTTTCCATTTGCACCATCTGTGTGCTGCTGCCTGTGGTTACATAAACTTTGGCGCCTAAACCTTCAGGGTTTGATTTCTCACCTTGTAAGTCAACACGCAGATATTTATGACCATTCATCTTGGTTGCGTTATTTCTGGCAATAAACGCTTCAAGGTTTGCATTGCTCACCACGATGTCCACATCGCCATCATTATCAAAATCGGCGTATGCAGCACCATAAGAAGTGGATGGGAAATATAAACCCCATTCTTCACGTACATCATCAAAAGTCAGATCACCTTTGTTTTGGAACATGGCATTTGGCCATTCCAATACGGAGTTTTCCGGGATCTGTTTGCGAAGTTCGTTGTATTCGGTAGAGTCTGACAAACGATTCGCGCGGGTAAGTTTTACATACACCTCCATGATATCCATGTGGCTGTCTTTCAGGAACCCGTTTGATACATACAGGTCTTTATATCCGTCATTGTCATAATCGGCAAATAAAGGGCTCCAGCTCCAGCCGGTAGTAGATACACCGGCGAAGTTTGCCACTTCTGAGAATTTACCGATACCATTGTTTAATTGTAAAGCGTTTCGACCATACTGCTGGAGGTAACCGCCATTCACCAGCGTGCGGAGGAATGTTTGTTTATTCGACTGCATGAATGTTTTTGTACCGTAGTTGCCTTCAATATCCATATCCACGGTAAACATGTCCATCAGGAGGTCATTGTTATAATCCGCAACATCGGTACCCATTCCATAGTAAGCCGTTTTGGTCAAAATTTCGCGGCTTGATTCTTTGAAAGTACCATTGCCCTGGTTCAGGTAGGTGTAGTCGTGCATGATGTAGTCATTTCCTACAAACACATCCATCCAACCGTCATCATTGATATCACCGGTGGTAACTGAAAGTCCGAATCCATGGTTATTGATACCCACTTCAGCGTGACATTCAACAAATTTACCATTGCCTTCATTGCGATAGAAGCGGTTACTCATATTGGTACCCTCTTCGATCTTTTGATAGTTTTTTTGCTTGTTTTTGTCTTTAAAGTCAGTAGGGTGGGTCACGATATACAGATCGAGATCGCCATCATTGTCTGAATCAAAGAAGTTGGCATGTGTAGAGTAGCTATTGTCATCAATACCGTAATCTTTTGCTTTTTCGGTAAATGTGCCATCGCCGTTATTCACATACAGGAGGTTCCTGCGTTTTTCAGGATCTTCGTAGCGGGCGCGACATACATAAATGTCCTTCCAGCCGTCCTCGTTAATATCCACTACCGTAACCCCGGTGCTCCAGCCTGGTTTGGTGTTGATACCACATTTAGCGGTAACGTCCTCAAATTGCATATTGCCTTTATTGATATACAATCTGTCCGGAACCACGTTTCCGGTGAAGTAGATGTCCTGGAGTCCGTCGTTGTTAAAATCGCCAACACCAACCCCTGAGCCGTTATAGGAATACCCATAGCGGTAGTAGTTGAGGTCGAAAGTCTCGATCAATTCATTGTTAAAAGTGATCCCGGTGGTTTTTGACGACAAAAGGTCGAACATTTTGCCTGATTCTCCATCGGTTTTTACGATCTTGGCTTT
>JAYRVB010000309.1:0-11496 GCA_041918775.1 Chitinophagales bacterium | reverse complement strand
GGCCATGATCGGAATGGAGTCGGACACAATACCCACAGGCGGTCCGTCGATGATCACAAAATCATATCGTTCAGAGAGCGCCTTTAACAAACTATCTGCAGCCGGCGACACTAAAAGCTCGGCCGGATTTGGCGGAACCGGACCGGCGATGAGAATATCGCAATTCGCTTCCGGAATATGTTGAATACATTCATCCAGTGCATTGCGTTCGATCAGAATTGTGCTGACACCTTTGTCGTTCTTCAGACCAAAAGCCTTGTGAATTTTTGGTTTGCGCAGGTCAAAGTCAACCAATATCACTTTCTTTCCCGTAGCGCTGATCACGTTACTCAGATTGAGCGCGGTAAATGTTTTACCCTCACCACTCACAGTGGAGGTAACGGCCACCATTTGCGATGGTTTATTCGTGCGCAGGAAATACTGCATATTGGAGCGAATACTTCTGAAGGCTTCTGCAATATGTGATTTCGGCATATTGGGAACAACAACTTTCGGTAATTCGGTTTTCTGCTTAGGTAATTGTGGCAACACACCCATGATAGGAATATGGGTAGATTTTTCTACATCAGGCACCCCGATGATGGTAGAGTGGAGCAGGAATCGCATGTAGATCAATGCAAAGCTTGCACCAATGCAGATCAGGAGTGCAAGTCCCCAAATCTTTACTTTAACCGGTGCAACCAATATGCCCTTTTCTCCGGCATCCAGAATTTCATAATCGCTCGACATACCTGCAAGCGTGATCTCATATTCACTTTGCTTTTCCAGTAAAAGCAGGTAGTATTTTTCTTTAAGATCGTTTAAGCGGGTTAGACGTGCGTATTCACTTTCTTTTTCGGGAAGACTGAAAAAAGCAGATTCGTATTTGTTTTTTTCATCATTCAGATACTTCTTACGCACATCAAGCTTTTTCTGCGCATTAGTGATGGCTTCCTTGAAATTTGCTGTCACCTGCTCGATCTGCTTATCAATGGAAATAACACGTGGATCGTTTTTTTGTAAGCTGATGCCGAGGTCCGAACGCTCCTTTTGCAAAGTGACGAGTGAATTGAGATAGGCAGTGAAATCGTTGAATTTCAAGTCGCCAAAATAGTTGGCTAATGCATCCAGGTCATTCGATTTGTTTTGCACATAGTCCTCCAGCCACATCAGACTCTTCTCTTCCAGCATAACCTCAAAATTTGCCTGATCGATCTCATTCAGCTTTTTGACCAACTCTGTTTCTGCGATCTCAGGACTGATGATCTGATTCCGTTGTTTGAAATTCTTTAATAAGGTCTCCTGGTCATACAGCTGACTTTCCAGAGAATCGATCTGATCGCGAATAAAATCAATGATCATTTCGGCGCTGCTGGCTTTTCGCTCGCGGCTCATGCTCACGATCTCATCAGCGATGGCATTTACCACATCACGGGTTTTTACGCGGTTCTTGTCGCGGTATTGAATGATGATCTTCCCGCCATATAAATTCTCTACATCAATGGTGATATTCTTTTGTATATCGTCGGCAACATCCTCTGCATCGTTAATGGTAAAGTAATATTGTTGCTTGAGCTTCGACTTCTGCCTGGTGTTTAATTCTGCGCGTAGAGTGAATGCGGGTGTATTGTATGCCTTGTTAAACTGATACTTGCTGTTGATGTGCTCTCCATCATAATCATACAGAATGCGGTAGGAGTTTGTGTCGATGATCTCAAATTCGATCTTGGTGCCGATGATGGATGAGTCAATGATCTCTACATCCACAAAAAATGGTGATTCTGTGTAGATCTCACCGGCCTTCACCCGCTCGCGTATATAATAGCTGGTTTCGAGCGGAAGATTCTTTAATGCGTCGAATTTATACTCCTTCGACTTCAGGATCGTCATCTCTTCATTTAAACGGTCGACATTCGTCTTCGATACCAGTATGCCCAGATCGATGGTGTTTTCTTTAGACCTGTCTTTGAATTGAACATCAGCCTGCGATTGATAAATAGGCGTGGTATATCTGCCATAGAGATAGGCGAATGTGATACCACTCAGGAAAATGAGCATCACCCACCATCGGGTAATCCAGCCTATGGTAAGAAATAACCGCCAGTTAAACGATTGTTCTTCATGTACATCATGTCCATTGGCCGCCTCTCTCCCTGCAGTACTCATGTATTATTGATTAAGGTTTACCAGGAACGCATAGATCACAGCGATGCTCGAAACGGTCGATATAATGGGACCTATTTCCTTAAATACATTACTGTTGATGCTCGGTTCAATATAAATGATATCGTTTGGAAGCACAAAGGCTGATGCCAATGCAAGCTGTTCTGTATTGCTCAGATCAAGTTCCTGAATTTGTGGCGTGCCCTGCACATTTCTGACAATTTTTATGCGTGAAGCTTTGCCGTTTTCAGGTACACCGCCTGCAGCCCCAATGGCTTCCAAAATGGTGATATCGGCTCTGGTCAGCGGAAGTTGTTTCGCATCACTGCTGCCGCGATATACGGTCACAAATTTGCCGTTGATGTTTACGTTTACAAACGCGTCGGCATATATCTTGCCATATTGTTCAGTAAGGTGTTTTTCTGCCTGGCTCTCTGTCATGCCTGCCAATGGAAGCAACCCAATGCGTGGTAAATTCACTGTGCCATCCCCATTCACCGTATAACGCAGTGATTGAATGACCGTTTGTGGTTGAAATCCAAGATTGTCGCGCGTGATCTGTGATTCGATCAGGTTATAGCCGCCATTTGGGAATATGTACACCTCAAGCTGATCGCCGGGTGTGATCACGAATTCAGTGAATGTGTTCTGTAAAAAGGATGCGTTTGTAAATTCCTTGTCGGTTTGCATCATCCTGTTGGGATATAAAACACCACAAGAGGAAATGCCCGCACTGATCGCAACCAGCAACACAAGTCTCGTCAAAACCCTTGGTGTGTGTACTCTTAGCATGCAATAATGTTGAAATCCTGAACCAACAAATATAAGGGTTTATGCCAGAAGATTACAGGCTTTTACCCTCCGGCACGAGGCTTAAGCGCTCACTCCGCCTGGATCTAATCGACTATAGTCTGAATTGTTGCTCACATATTCGGGAATGAGCTGTTTGAGGAGTTTGACCGCCTCGGTCGTGTTTTGCGCCTCTAGCGCACTTTGAAGCCTGCTGAAGATCGATTCGGCATATTCTGCAGGGTACCCGGTGGTGCAGGCAATGCGGATCTTCTGATGATGTGTAGGTAAGGTGTCTTCCCCTTCCAGCAGGATCTCTTCATGGAGCTTTTCCCCTGGTCGTAAACCTGTATAGGTGAAACGAATATCTTTTTCAGGAACAAGACCACTCAGTAATACCATTTTTTTAGCCAGGTCGACGATCTTCACCGGATCACCCATGTCGAACATGTATATCTCAGAAGTTTTGCCCATCGCAGCAGCCTCTAATACCAATTGGCAGGCCTCGGGAATGGTCATAAAGTATCTCGATACTTCCGGGTCGGTGATCGTTAATGGACCTCCTGCTTCGATCTGTTTATGAAAATAATGTACTACCGAGCCCTGAGAGCCTAATACGTTTCCAAAGCGCGTGGTGATGAAAGTAGTTTTCGTCTGATTGCGCGTTCGCTCCTGAATATAAATTTCGGCAGCACGTTTCGTAGCGCCCATCACACTGGTAGGGTTGATGGCTTTGTCAGTAGAAATGAGAATAAATTGTCCCACACCTGATTGCAGGGCGAGATCGACTACGTGCATGGTGCCAAAAATATTTACATGGATGGCTTCCAATGCGTTTTCTTCCATCAGTGGCACATGTTTGTAGGCGGCAGCATGGAAGATGATCTGTGGTGCAAATTGTGCAAAGATGGCAGCAATTCTGGGTTGGCGCGTAATGTCAGCAACAATAAAATGTGTCTCAATTTGGCGCTCATCCAATTTAAACAACAACTCCATCCGCAGGTCATAGAGATCACTTTCTGCCTGATCGATCAATATGAGTTGTTTTGGATGATAATCGATCAGTTGTCGTATCAATTCACTCCCGATCGAACCTGCTGCACCGGTTACCAGTATGACCTTCCCCTTTACGATATTGGTGATGTGGGTGTCATTTAATTTTATCGGCGCCCTGCCCAGCAGATCTTCAATATTGATATTTTTTAATTGTCGGGCCTGAAGCTTGTTGCTGATCCAATCTTCAACAGGTGGCACAGATTTCACGATCACCTGATTTTCAAGGCAGGTATTTACTACTTCATTTTTATGTTCAGGTGAAGGATTGTGTATGCCAATGATCAACTCCTTGACAACGAGCTTATGTAACAGCTCAGCTAGTTTAGTGGAGTTGTAGATCCGAACACCTTCTATCGTTTTATCAAATTTTGAAGGATTGTCGTCCAGAAATGCCTGTATCTGATAATTGTGTTCTGTATCGCGACGCAAAGCCTGCATCACCTGTATTCCGCGTCGTCCTGCCCCATAAATGATCACCGGCACAGGCGCGGCATTGTTTCTGGTGGCCTGGTAAAACAACACCTTGATCACATATCTGCTGAATAAAAGGAA
Source organism: Chitinophagales bacterium (assembly GCA_041918775.1). Taxonomy (GTDB): domain Bacteria; phylum Bacteroidota; class Bacteroidia; order Chitinophagales; family BACL12; genus UBA7236. The sequence continues at coordinate 6,957 of JAYRVB010000309.1, read as the reverse complement.
GGCGATATTAATTGAACTGTGGATCAGGGTGATGGAGGCCGGAAGATCAAGCAGTGCATAATCCAACTCGCGGGCTATGATGGAAAAACTTAAACAAACAATGGTGGCGATCAGTCCTGCAAATACCAAACGACGCGCATCTGCCTCACCACTATGCCGGATGATTCCATCGTAGGGTTTAAAACTCAGATAGGAAATGATGAAAATAATCGTGGTGAGCAGGGTGTCTTCGATATATACCGTATAGGAGATTTGCTCAAGATTGAAATTATACCGCAATATATAAGCCACACCGTATGTAAATACGGTGATCATGATATCGAAACACAATACGATCCATTTGGATAATATCCGGGTTCCGAAATTGCGGTTGATATAGCTACTCCATCTGCGCTCCATTCTGCAGTTGGTTCAATTAGGTAATTGGATGAATATGTCCTGTGGCAGATGACACAGGAACCCCCTCCCAAGTCACAAATGTAAAGGATTTTAACAGGAAATTGCGCCTATGGTAAGGACTCCAGAAGAAGGTCTATGATCAGGCGCAGATCGGCATCCTGCAAGGAAGAACCGGATGGGAGGCAGAGGCCGTTGGTAAAGGCCTGTTCTGCTACTCCCTTACTATAAGTCGGATAAGCAGAAAAAATTGGTTGAAGATGCATAGGTTTCCATACCGGTCGGGATTCGATACGATGCTCGAGTAATTTCAGTCTGAGCTGTTCACGATCAGTACCACAAACCTTTGGATCTATTGTGATGGTAGTAAGCCATCGTGATGATAGTGTATGCGCAGGTTCCTGCGTAAAAAATATACCCGGAATAGCACCTAATGCCTCATGATAAGTGTGCCAGTTTGCTCGTCTTTTTTCTACACGATCTTTTAGCACAGTCATTTGTCCGCGACCGATCGCGGCACATACATTGCTGAGGCGATAATTAAAGCCGATCTGCGAATGTTCATAATGTGGTGCCGCATCGCGCGCCTGTGTGGCTAAAAATCTAGCCTGCACAGCATCTTTTGTGTCCGCACATAATAGCGCACCTCCACCGGATGTTGTGATCACCTTATTTCCATTAAAGGATAGAATTCCGAATCGACCAAAAGTACCGGTATGTTGTTGATGATATGTGGCACCTAAAGATTCTGCAGCATCTTCGATCAGAGTGATGGAATAGGTGCGCGCAATACGTTCAAAGGCCTGCATATCTGCCGGCATGCCATACATATGCACTACTATCATCGCTTTTGGTTTCCTTCCTTGTGCGATCAGATCCGATATTGCCTGCTCACATAAGGCCGCATCCATATTCCAGGTGTCAGCTACGCAATCAATAAATACAGGTGTTGCACCCTGATACAAAATTGGATTAACGGAAGCTGAAAATGTAAGATTAGGACATATCACAACGTCTCCTACACCAACACCAGCCATGATCAAGGCCAGATGCAAGGCAGATGTGCCGGAGTTCAACGCAGCGCATGATGCAGCACCGGTATATGTCATCAGTTCCTGTTCAAATGCATCTACATGCGGTCCCAGTGGAGCGATCCAGTTGCTTTCAAAGGCATCCTTCACCAAAGGCAATTCAGCACCACTCATGTGGGGTGGCGATAAATATATGTTGAATGCTTTTTGTACAGCCATATCAGGTAGCGCGATACAAAGGAAAATAATTCGAGGCACTTATTCCAGTAGTGCGTAAATGTTCGTCAGCAAGTTTTTGGTATTGACCAGGAGCGCAGATCATCCTGATCGTACTGAAATGGGTGGTTTTTGATGAAAACCTTTCCTTAAATTTGTACAGGTTGTCTTGTGCAGAACCAAAACCCCCACCTAAATGAAAATAGGTAAAGCCCAGCTCTTTAAAGTATGCAAAAGCCTGATCGAAAATGATCTTGGCGGGACTTGCATTTCTGAACGCTGGCATAGTGCCACCTAAATGGTACTGTACTGTTTTTCCATACGACATAAACAAGGCTCCACTCGCAAAGGCACCCTGCGCGTCGTGTGTCGAAAACAAATGCATCTGTATCTCCGGATCGCGTAGCGAGTTAAAGTATGCCTGATCAAATAAGTATTGCTTGCCGGCCTGATGCATATGCATGGTGGCATAATAAGCTTCCTGGAATTGAGGATACATCGACCAGTCATCCATGCGCACAGAATACCCGTTGCGGTATAGTTTTCGAATATCATACCGGTGGTTATTACTGTAATTACGCCTGATCATATCAATGTCTTCACGCAGATCAACATACACCACTTTGCCATGTTGCAGATGGGTGATATGTGGATGTGCGGGTAAAGTAAATTTGTGATGAATTGGATGTAGACGTAAAAACAAACTGATGATCCCGGCATCGCCAAGCGCTACGCGTATGGCATCCAGCATGTCCATGAGGATCTGCTGATTTTCACAATTCGTAAGTATGCCACTATATCCGTATGGACTAAATCCATCATGCCATGTATCTGCACCATTAAGCTTGTCTGGAATATTTCGTTGTTGCACAGGGATCACGACCACATGTGCATCGTGTGTGCAGGTGATCAGTAGCGGAGTGCTTTGTTCAAAAACAGCATCGGTCCGACAATAGGCATAGGTTTGATAGAAATCATCAGGACGAAGACCGATGTCCATGATTTGTTGCGTGCTATGATATGCTTGTATGTCTACGATCATGTGAGCATTAACTGCATGTGCAGAACATCACGAGGTATGCCATTTTTCACTGTATGTTCCCTGAGGATACCCATTTCTGTGAAACCTAATTGTGTGTAAACATGTATTGCGCGCGCATGTTCTTTGAGTACGTGGAGTTGTATGGTGCGCAAGCCCTGAATATTTTTTGCGATTTCCACGCAGGCTGCAGTGGCTCGTTTTCCGATACCGCGATGCCAATAATTCGGCAAGCCGATCAAAATTCCGAAAGTGCAGGTGCCCATGGTTTCATCTATATCATACAATCCACAATGTCCAATAATACGCAAATCCGGTAAGGATTCCAGTATATAGATCTTATTGGCAGGGCGTTGTTGGTGGAATTGTATCCATTGTTGCATTGAAGCCAGAGTAAAAGGCTGCGGATCTTGTTCCAGCCATTCTGCGGCTTCGGCATTGTTTTTAACGGCTAATAGCATAGCGGCATCTGATATGGATAATGGTCGCATCCGTATGCCATCACCCAGGTCGATGTGTGTTTTACTTCTCACGAGATCAAGATCCGGCAAAATGGCGCGGGGATCGGTATAGTGTGCATCATTTTTGAATACTGTGAAGAATGTGCGCATTAGGATCTGCAGGTCTAACCACAACGAATATGCCCGCACATATTGTAGATCGTAATGAAGTCTGCTTTCCCAGTCCAGGGAGTTTCTCCCGGTCACCTGTGCAAGGCCTGTTATGCCGGGTAACACAGCATGTCTTGCTTTCTCCGGGACTGTGTAAAAGGGTAGATATCTCGGAAGTAAAGGGCGTGGTCCGATCAGACTCATATCTCCTTTGAGGATATTGAATAGTTGAGGAAGTTCATCGAGCCCTGCCTTGCGCAAACGATTGCCGAAAGGTGTCAGGCGTTCTGTATCTGATTTAGGATGTTCGCTATCCGCCGGACGCATAGATATGAATTTGTATAGCCTGAATATGCGCTCATTTTCACCTACGCGTTCCTGTATAAATAAAACACGACCATTGAACGCGATCGCACAGGCAATGACGATCACCAGCATCAAGGGCAGGGTGATCACGATGCCAATGATTGCAACGAGTATGTCAATGGTTCGTTTACCAAACGTCTGATACATGGATAGGTATTATCGCGCTTGTAATCGCCGGGTGATCTCATCCAGGTATTTTTGGGCGAGTACTTTTCTATCAAAATGTGAACGCACAAATTGATAGCCATTTTCACCTTGTTGTTTACGCAAATCAGCATCAGCTGCAAAATTGCGCACAGCAAGAGTAAAAGCCTCAATGTTTTCAGGTTCTACATATTCACCACATTTTGCATCTGCAATCAATTGTCTGGAAACTCCGTTAATAGCCATCAATATGGGTTTTTTACAAGCCATATAGTCGAAGGTCTTATTGCTGTATACTGTTTTAAATGTATCTGCTTTTTTCAATACAGACATGCCAACATCACAGGCGAGAATGTATTTAAGGGCTTCCTCCTTAACTACAGAGTCAACAAATAGCACATTATGCAAGCCTTCACTTTCTGCCCGCTGCTTAAGGGCGGGTTTTTGCATGCCATCACCAACCAATACAAATTTGATGTTTTCTGACAGCACACGTTTTGCTGTATCCAAAACCTGGTCCAGATGGTTCGCTACGCCATGTGCGCCTACATAGCAAAAGGAAGTGCAGCCTTTGAGTCCAAGCTGTTCCTGCAATTTTGAAATGTCATAATTGGCAAGCAGGTGTTCACTGATGTCGAGATCTGCTGCATTGGGTATATACAATAGCTTGCTTTCAGGTACATGCTTGCGCTGGATCAGTACGTCGCGCATAGCAGGAGTTACCACGTTAATGGCAATAGCTTTTTTATACAACCGGCTTTCCAGACGATAAGCTGCTCTGATCATCATTTTATTGGTGAGCACTCCGGTGTCGATGGCGGATTCGGGCCAGAGATCCCGAATTTCCAATAGAAAAGGTTTGCGCTTGAAAAATGCAAGTGTAAGTGCGATCAACCCGACGGATAATGGGGGAGAACTCACTATGATCAGATCATATTTGTCTCTGGCCTTAAATAATCCGCCATAGATACCACTCCAAACAAAGGAAAAATACGCACGCATTCTTCCCCTGAAACTGGTATTGTAGGTATTGGAAACATGCGTGCGTATCACGCGGATATTGGTGTCGAATTCCTCAGTATGAATATACTGTTTGCCATATCGGGAGTGTCGCACACCCTTTGCATAATGCCCCATTCCTGCGATCACCGTGATCCGGTGACCCTGTGCAGCCCATAGTTTGGTCATCGCATTCCATCGCATACCACCGGAATCATCTTTTTCCTGAAAGTATTGATGGATCAATAAAATGTGCATGTAAGTATCAGGTAATTAGGTCGGGTCAAATTTACATCTTGAGGCGCTGTCCGGCAATATACAGCATATTGATCATACCCTTGTTTGATCAGTAGTGTCGATGAGTTGAATATACGTGGTGATCATATGTGTGTGTGTTTGGAAAAATACATCTGTCGATGGTTCGATCACACCATACGTTGGAGCGAAATACCCATCACAGGTCTGCAATACTAATGCCTGCCCATTGGCATCCTCTGCGCGCATAGTACAGAGGTCAAAAAATACTGGGTGTGGATGCCAGTACTGTGTGATCAGTATGCCCTCGGGTTGATCTATAATATCTGTGATTTTCCATTGAAAGGTATTTTTTTGAAACACCACCTCTCGTGTATGATAGATCCACCTGCCTGCATGCCGGAAAGCACGAATGGTGCCGGTAAAAGTGATCGATATGCTATCCTCCTGCAGCGTGGCTGCCGTTGCTTTACTCCAAAAATACCAGATGAACCTCGGGCCCTTGAGCATTTGATCCAGTTGGCCGACAGCTATGGTATTGTGCCCTGCTGTACCTAAAAAATAGGAAGTGTATTTAGCATTGGCATTGTATTGATATACACCCGGATCTCGCAACACATTGATGCCATGTATGCTGATGTCTACATGTAGATTATCTGCCTGTGCTGGACGATGTGTGTTCGGCGCACACCGGATGCAGGTGGATGTAGCCTTGTAGTGCATCCAGTAGAAACCACCATCCTTAAAACTATAAATGCCTTGCCGAGGAATGTCACGCAATTGAGTACCATTGGTGCGAAGCCCCAACCAACCTGCATCGGCATCGGATTCGGGGAAAATAGACTTTCCATGCAGGGCAATATGTAAACTGTTCAACATGGGTGTGTAATCAGAATACGCTGTTGGAAGAAATGGTAACAGATTTGTGCCATCATTACTGCTGTAATTTGGTACGGATCCCTCTTTGTTGATCAGGCAACTACAAAGAAATTGTAGCGAACTGTCCAACTTCCTAAGGGAGTGGTCATCAAACCGTTTGTTTTGGGTATTTCCTGCGCATATCATCCAGGTGCACAGACGCAATGCCATGCGATGGTAATTGTGCGCATGTTGCAGATACGTGCCGTCATCAGCGAATTGATAATGTATTTCGGCTTCGAATATTTTCCAACCAAGTGTTTTCCAATGTGCTGATCTCTTATAGGTGGGGAACAAACTTCCGATGGTAAATAATGCAGCCGCTTCCGAAAGTACATGATTGTTGCGTACCAGATTTCGGGCATAGGCAATATGCTTTTCAATTTGTGTTGCCTGTGTGAGCATGGAAGTGCAGATGCGTGCAAACACCTCCTGAGTTAATGCCGGGCTATCCTTGTAAAAATTTAGGCATACGGTCCAATGCAACAGACGAATGGCGATCTCCTGACAACTTACATAATGCGGCCCCCCATGCATTGGTGCATGGTCGATGAAGTCGAGTATGGTATCTAATACTTGCTGACCATGATCTTCTTTGGTGAGCGCATCCCATTGTATATACGGAAACACATATTCAAATCGCGCAGGATCCCATACATATTTAATGTCTTCCTCAGGGGTAAAAGTGGATATTTTCGACCAGTGTTCTCTGGCGTTGTAATGTTTACCGCTGACCGGATTTTTCAACCATTTATCTGTGTCACTAAATGGATACCAATGACCATGAAACCACTGTGCCTCTCCTCCTTGTAATCGCTCAATGCATGCTTTGATCTGTGTGTATGATTCCTCCGGCACTATTACCCTGTTGCGATCGGCAATTTGGTGAAGCGCATGTTGTGCCTTCCAGCTTGCAAGGGTGATGGAATGAGTTACTTCTTTTCCAATGGGGAATTGAACAGTCAATAAGCCCGACCTGCTT
>JAYRVB010000308.1:0-13619 GCA_041918775.1 Chitinophagales bacterium | reverse complement strand
GTTATTGGCTGGATGAAGCCATGACAGAATTCAAATCAAATGCTGCCCTCCGTTTACTAGATAGCGTCGGTAACTTTGTGTCTGAGTCGGTGTATTATCTTAATTCTGATCATAGCGCAGGAGTTACTGTTTGCGATGCATGGGGATCCGATGGTTATATGATGGTATGTGAAACTGGTTGGGATGGACAAGCATTGTTGGCATTGGATGATAATATTGATTCTTTGTATTTAGCCCCCTACTCTTCAATTGATGAAACGTATATTGCCAAAACAAGGCGAATTTTAAAAGGTCCAAAAGGGCTGTATTATCTTTCTAGTGTAACCTGTGATACCATACCTATGTTGCGTTCAGCCCTTGGCGCACAATTAATTGATGGATATGGTAATGTACTGGCACAACAAAGTACCGATTGGGATGAAAATTATTGGTTGCATAACAGCTTTGTCACAGATGACCTTAAATTAGTGCAGCTTGCAACGTTTTTGAATTGGGCAGAAGATGGATATTATAGCGAATATAATACCATGCTGATGCGATATGAGCAGGATCTTACGTATTCCGTAATTACAGATACTATCACTCCGCCGGCCCCACTTGCCACCGCGTGTGCATTTGATTCTTTGGTAATTGCATTTGATTTGACAGAAGTTATTGAGGAATTCTATGCACTTGCGCTTATTGATACAATCCCATATATTCATAATGAAAATAACGAAGACAGTGAGATCCAGGAAATCCAATTGCGGACCTTTCCGAATCCTGCCAGCGAAAATATTTCATTTACCTGGGATCAGTCGATTAACATTAGCGAGATTGTTATATATCAATTAAACGGCACGATTTTGCATGCATTTAAGGTGGATGGAGCTTCCGAAGAATTTACGGTTTTCACCAGTGATTTGACTGCCGGAATTTACGCCTATAAAGCAATAACAGATGATGGAAGGTGGGCGAGTGGGTTATTTGTGATTCAATGATGTGCAATGAATCTTTACTAAACTGTAATGAAAAGAAAAGGGTCGGCTCTAATGAACCAACCCTTTTTTAAATTCTTTTTTTAAATTCAATCTCCCAAATTGCTCAAGTCAAAGCTATTCATAAAGCTGGTATCAAACTTACCTGCTCTGAATCGCTCATCACGCATGAGTTTTTTATGGAAGGGAATCGTTGTTTTAATACCTTCAACGATGAACTCATCCAAAGCGCGTTGCATTTTCAGAATAACTTCTTCACGTGTACGTGCTTTACAGATCAGCTTAGCGATCATGGAATCATAATATTGCGGAATGGTATAGCCGGCATATACATGTGTATCTACGCGCACTCCATGACCTTTTGGTGAATGGAAACTGGAAATGCGACCGGGACTAGGTGCGAAATTTCTGGATGGATCTTCCGCGTTGATACGACATTCCATCGCGTGCAGTTCAGGGTAATAGTTTTTTCCGCTGATCTTTTCACCCATAGCGATCTTGATCTGTTCTTTGATCAGGTCGAAATCTACAACTTCCTCGGTAACAGGATGTTCTACCTGAATACGCGTATTCATTTCCATGAAATAGAAGTTGCGATGCTTGTCGGTGAGGAATTCAATGGTGCCCACGCCTTCATAACTGATACTTTCGGCGGCAAGCACTGCGGCATCACCCATAAGTTTTCGCAGCTTATCATCCATGAAAGGTGATGGGCTTTCTTCCACCAGTTTTTGATGACGTCGCTGGATAGAACAATCGCGCTCACTAAGGTGGCAGGCTTTGCCATATTGATCACCGGCTACTTGAATTTCAATGTGACGTGGTTCCTCAATATATTTTTCCATATACAAGCCATCGTTGCTGAATGCAGCTTTGGCTTCCATACTTGCAGTGTTAAATGCATTTTCCACCTCTGATTCTTCCCACACGATGCGCATACCTTTACCACCACCGCCGGCAGTCGCTTTCATGATCACCGGATAGCCCATTTTTTTTGCGATCTTTTTTGCTTCGGCTACATCCTTCAACAATCCGTCGCTACCCGGAATAACCGGAACACCGGCTTTTTTCATGGTTTCCTTTGCCGTGATCTTATCACCCATTTGGTGAATTTGTTCCGGCGTTGGTCCAATGAATTTAATACCATACTTCGCGCAAATTGCAGAAAACATTTCGTTCTCACTCAAAAATCCATATCCCGGATGTATCGCATCCGCATTCGTGATCTCAGCAGCTGCCATGATCTTAGGAATGTTGAGGTAAGATTCTTTGGAGGAAGGTGGTCCGATACACACTGCCTCATCGGCAAAGCGAACCGGTAAACTCTCTTTATCTGCTGTCGAATACACGGCAACAGTTTTGATACCCATTTCTTTCGCCGTACGGATAATGCGTAAGGCGATCTCACCGCGGTTTGCGATGAGAATTTTTTTAATGGGCCGAATGATCTGGTTAGAAGAACTTTTTTTATTGGCCATGCTGAATACCCTTTGAAGTTATTTAGGTTCGATCAGGAAAAGTGGCTGATCATATTCAACCGGAGAAGCGTCGTCAGCAAGAATTTTCACGATGCGACCACTCACTTCACTTTCCACCTCATTAAATAATTTCATGGCTTCAATGATGCAGATCTTTGAGCCTACAGAGATCTCATCACCTACTTTCACAAAGGCTTCCTTATCAGGTCCTGGCGAACGGTAGAAGGTACCTACCATAGGCGATTTGATCATAATGGTATTGCCACCGGCTTCAGGCGTTTCTGATTTGGTTTCAGTGCCTGATGACTGTGTTTTTTCCGGAGAAGCCTGGATCATTTGTGGCATCACCGGTGTCTGCATGGTTGGCATCATCACCGGTGCCTGCACCGCACTAACAGCAAGGGCAGTTTTGATCTTGATGCGTGAATCCTGGTTCTCTATGGTGAGCTCAGCAATATTGTGCTTGTTCACCATGCGAATGAGCTCTTGAATTTCTTTAAAGTCCATACGTGTTATTTTACGCGTTCAACATATTCAAATGTGCGGGTGTCGATCTTGATCACGTCACCTTCTTCCACAAAAAGTGGCACCTGGATGCGGGCTCCTGTTTCTACCGTTGCGTATTTCATGGCATTGGTAGCGGTGTTCCCTTTCACTCCCGGTTCTGCAAATGTAACGGTCAAAATGATATGTGCGGGCAATTCGCAGAATAAAGGTTTCTCTGTTTCTGCATGAAACAGGATATCGATCTCCTGTCCTTCCTTGAAAAACTCCTTGCCTTCTACCATTTCGCCATCCAGGGTTACCTGGTCGAAGGTCTCATTGTTCATGAAGTGATACCCCATCTCGTCGTTGTACAAATACTGGTAGGTACGACGCTCCACGCGAACCGGGTTGATGGTGGCTCCAGAAGGGAAGGTATTCTCCAGAACACGCGCCGTGGTTAAACTTCTCAGTTTGGTGCGCACAAAAGCGTTTCCCTTTCCGGGTTTCACGTGCTGGAAATCAATGATCTGCCAGATGTCGTGGTTAAAGTCGATACAAAGTCCTTTACGTATATCTGCGGTAGAAGCCATAAAAATGAATATAAACGTGTAAAATTAGTCTGTTTTAAATATGTCAAATGCGCTTAAACCCTATCTGAGTAAGGATATACGCGCATTAATAGGCCCATTTGATCAAGGTGGCACCCCAGGTGAATCCACCGCCAAATGCAGCCAATACGATATTGTCGCCTTTCTTTAATTGAGGTTCCCATTCCCATAAGCAGAGTGGGAGCGTGCCGGCAGTGGTATTTCCGAACTTTTCAATGTTGATCATCACCTTGTCCTTCGAAAGTCCCATACGCTCAGCTGTAGCGTCGATGATACGCAAATTGGCCTGATGCGGAACCAGCCAGGCCACGTCATCACTGCTCAAATGGTTGCGCTTCATGATCTCCTCTGCGGCATCTGCCATGTTCTTTACGGCAAATTTGAATACGGTCTTTCCTTCCTGGTAGACTGTATGTTCGTTTCCGTCGACTGTTTCGTGGGAGGCAGGTTTTTGAGAACCACCTGCTTTTTGATGTAAATAGTGACGTCCGGAACCATCGGATTTCATAATGCTGTCGATCACTCCGTTGCCGTCGGTAGAGGGCTCTAACAACACAGCACCCGCGCCGTCTCCAAAGATCACACAGGTGGTGCGGTCGTTATAATTGATGATGCTCGACATCTTGTCTGCACCAACGATCACCACTTTTTTATACGTGCCGGTTTCAATGAATTTGGCACCGGTGGTCAAAGCAAATAAGAAGCCACTGCATGCCGCACTGATGTCGTAACTCAGGATATGATTGGTTCCGAGTTTATCGCATGCAATGTTGGCCGTTGCCGGAAAGGGCATGTCGGGTGTGGTGGTTGCCACAATAAGGGCGTCGATGTCGGTAGGCAGATTGCCGGTTTTTGCCAGCAGACCTTTAACCGCTTCTACCACCATATCACTGGTGGCCAGGCCTTCACCTTTCAGGATGCGGCGTTCTTTGATACCCGTTCGGGTCATGATCCACTCATCCGTAGTGTCTACCATTTTTTCCAACTCCGCATTCGTGAGTCGGTACTCAGGTACATATCCATATACCCCGGTGATAGCTGCGTGAACCTTATGCATGCCTTTGGGTCAGTCGTTTACCTTGGTGCTGCAATCAGGCTTTTTTCTCAATGGCGATCTTGCCTCGGTATGCTCCACATTCTGGACATACGCGGTGACGCAATACAGGTGCACCACAGTTTGAGCAGGCAGATACGTTTGGCGTTTCAATTCCGTGGTGAGTCCTGCGCTGACGTGTCCTTGTCTTGGAATGGCGTCGTTTTGGATTTGGCATGGTATTCTGTTTTAATTGATATTCAAATCGTTTAATTTATCCCAACGGGGATCAGTATGCTTCTCCTCCTCTGGTTCTTCTTCCTGTGTCAGCAATTTCAATATTTCCGGATCACATCCCGGTTCACCGGTCCTGGTGTCAGGATGTACTTTTGCCATGGGCACCGACAGATGGATGAACTCATACATCGGTCCGCTTACATCTAACATGGACTCACTGTCGGGAAGCCACATCACCTCTTCACTGTCCTTATCCTCCTCCCGCTTATCTCCCAGCTTAACATACAAGGTGTAATTCCCATGGATGGGTAAGTCTACCTGTTGCCCACAGCGGTCGCACTCAGTGGCAATACTGCCCGAAATATCAAAATTCAGAACAAATAAGCGCTCTTTTTTATCGAGGGCGAGGTCTACAAACACTTTACCCTGCTGCACCTGACTCTCCGGAAACTGCCCAAAAAAGGCCTCATCCAGCTCATAATTGAAGTGGTGCACCCCCGCTTTCAAGCCCACAAAGGGTATTTGATATTCCCTCAAGTCGTTCAACACCTCGATTTTTAAAAAGCGAACAAAGGTAGGGAAGATTTTCGAGGTTTGGAAGCAACTTGTGCCTCTAAACCTCAATTACCAAGCGAAAATGGATGTGACAGGCATCAATAGACCGCCCTGAGAAGGATTTAACCGCGCTCACTCGCCACTTCCGTCCGCTTCAACGGGTTTTTGGTCGCCTCCAGATATGCGCGTCGATTGCGCACAATATCAATAGCCGTAAAGGTGGCCTGGAGCACACTTTCGGGGTTAGCAAGGTTTTTACCGGCGATATCATAGGCCGTTCCATGGTCTGGAGAGGTGCGCACGAAGGGCAGTCCTGCTGTATAATTCACCCCATTGCCAAAGCTCAGGCTTTTAAAGCCTACCAGTCCCTGGTCATGATACATAGCTAAAACCGCGTCGAAAAACTGATACTGACCACTTCCAAAGAAGCCGTCTGCGGAAAATGGACCGGTAACCAGCATCTTTTTTTCCTGTGCAGCTTTTATGGCCGGAATGATGACCTGCAACTCTTCTGCGCCTAAAGCACCCCCGTCGCCGGCATGCGGATTCAGGCCTAACACAGCGATCTTCGGACTTGTAGAGGCGAAATCCTGCTTAAGCGTATGGTGTATGGTTTCCAGTTTTTTCAGCAGGAGACCCATTTGTAATTGAGCTGCCACATCCTTTACCGGAACATGCCCTGTGGCCAATCCCACCCGCAGATCTCCCTGCATAAGCAACATCACGCTTTCAGAAGCTCCGGCCTTTGCCTGAAAGTATTCGGTATGTCCCGGATAGGCAAATCCAATGGATTGCAGATTGTGTTTATTGATGGGTGCGGTTACTAAAGCATCTAATTGTCCGGCAAGCAGATCGGCGGTAGCAGCCTCTAAACTCGCCAAAGCTACTTGTGCGCCGGTTTCATTTTCCTGCCCCGGCATGATCATCACCTCGTGCCCGATACAATTGATCACATTCACCGCCTTGGGGTTCAATTGCTCAGCACCGGGTGCCGTAGCATAGCTTAAACCTTCGAGGTTGCAGAGTTTTTTGTAGTAGGAAATGATCCGATTCGATCCATAGATCACCGGTGTGCAAATGCCTAACATCCGCTTATCCTCCAAAGCCTTCAGCACCACCTCGGGCCCAATACCGTTCACATCACCCAATGTAAATCCGATCCGCATGATTTCCTTTTGAGGGTAAAGGTAGGATTTTTGCGCGGGAACAGGGGTTTATCACCCTTTATTAGGTGTTTCTGACTGCAAATCCGATGTAGGGAAAGGAGCGAAAATTAAGCCAATGAGTAATGTTTCGGGATACTTCCAATTCAATGGTCAAAAATCCACACTTTTGTAAACGAAAGATTGTAGGTTACTCAGTTAAATTGTATACTAAATTATGAAGGGTGTATTATTTATTTTGGCTTGTTCGCTCACAATAAATGCCCGCACGCAGATTGCCGTGGATTGGAATTATGTTGCTGATACTGCGTATTCTTCAGCAACAATTTTGACTTCAAAAGTTTCGGATGAGTACATCACTTCCCTGATCATTGAACAGGAAACGGCCTTACACATGGAGGTTATCCAAGAGGATGGCGATTTTGTTTCTCGAAGCAGTTATTTTTTTCCTGATACATTTAAGTTGTTTTCTGATGTTTATGCATCAATTGATGATGCGCAGGGTGTTTATGTTTGGGGAAAAGCAGAAACCGGACTGTTGTCCTATCAGAATTTTTTCATGCATTTTTCCATCGATTTGGAGGTGGATTGGATCCGGTATTATGATGATTCACTTAAATTATATGCGCATTCTTTACAGCGATCCTCCGATGAAATAAGTTTTATTACTTCCGGCACCTATAATATGGTCATCTGGAAATATGCAGCCGGTGTTCCAACAGATACCTGTATATTTCAGCATGAAAACCCGGGGGCATTTGTAGGCACTACCATATCTTATGCGTCAATGGATGAGGAAACAGGTGAAATCTGGATACTGAATGAAACGTATGATTCATTGTTGCTGCATGTGGTTTCTGCTGATTGTGAAGCGCAGGTATATTATGTTACTGATTTGCCTACTAACTACTTAAGTGCAGGTGATTCGCCTCGTCGCCTCATCATGGGATCGGATGGTAAACGGTTGTATACATTTTGCAGAGCGGATGCCTCTGGTAATACATTTCAGGTGATCACTTGTTTTGATTCAACGGGCAATGATTTGTGGTCTCAGCAGTTTACTTTAGACGCCTCCGCTTTCATTAAAACGGAACTGTACCCACTGGAAGCAGACAATTTTCTGGTGGCAACGATTTATTTTGATGCTTCGGGTTATACATTATTTGTATCTAAGGGGGATTATTCCGGTGATTTTACCATGATGGCAACACCATCAATAAGCAGTTTCTTTGATATTGGAAACGCACCCGATTTCTGTTATGATATATTATTCAATAATGTGGTTGTGTACTGTCCGGATATACAAATAGGCGATCGTGCCGGTTTGCTTTTTTTTGATGCAGAATCCATTGTCACAGATTCTGTCACTATTATTTATGCCTCAACGATTTTAGGGCAAGATGCGAATATATATGGTCATGAAGGTGGTACCATATATTTAATCAATACAAACCGCGATGTAATAGATGTTGAATCATTGGAAGTCACCCGTCTGTTTCAATATCCGGACGAAATTCTGGAAAGTGCACTTTCAATGCAAACATTGCTGCTGTATCCAAACCCGACATCTGAAGTAATAAATATTGCAGGAAAGTTTAATGGTGATTTTGATTACGTGATCCGCAACCTGTCGGGTCAAGCAGTGGAGTCTGGCTGCAGTGTGTCCGGTGTTATCGATGTTAGCCATTTACAGAAAGGTTATTATACGTTATACCTGCAACAGCAGACAACGTATTGGTGTGGCGATTTTGTAAAAATGTAGGAATGCTATACTTGAAGCCAGGAAATGGTCACCCCTTCCTGATTTCAGTTAATTAGCAGCTAAAAATTTTCTGCAATAGAATCACGAGAAGACCTATGCGCGCCTAAGTGATTTTTTTGAACAAAGACTGACGTAAGTGTTAACTGCTATCTCCTCCATTCTCCCTATCATTGCATTTGGATGGCAGATTTTCGTCACAACAAAGCCTTCGGGCAGCATTTTTTAAAGAGCCGCGATACTGCACAACAGATTGTATCGGCCCTGGAGCCTTTGCCGCCGCAAATGCCGATACTGGAGATCGGACCCGGATTAGGGGTTTTGTCGAAAATATTGCTTGCGCTTGATCATCCCATTTTTTTCAGTGAGATCGACAGGCGCATCATCGACTTCCTGAAAAACGAGCTTCAGGTATCTGAGCATAACATACTTTCCGGAGATTTTCTGCGGGCCGACCTTTCGCAGGTGTTTTCTGAGCCCTTTGCCGTGATCGGTAACTTCCCGTACAATATTTCCTCCCAGATCGTATTTACGGTGCTGGATCATAAGGAACGCGTACCGGTTTTGGTAGGCATGTTTCAACGAGAAATGGCGCAGCGCGTAGTTGCCTCGCATGGGAATAAAGATTATGGGATACTCTCGGTACTCACACAAGCCTATTACAACTGCACTTATCTATTCGAGCTGGCTCCTGAAGCATTTGATCCTCCGCCAAAGGTGCATTCAGCGGTGATCAAACTGGAGCGGATCCACACGACACCGGATACTTTGTACCCGAAACTGCGCACTGTTGTGAAGGCGGCCTTTAATCAAAGAAGGAAAACACTTTCCAATGCACTTTCAGGACTTTCAGGAGCGCGTGAAGTGTTGCAGGCTTGTAACTTTGCAGGCAAGCGCGCTGAGCAACTCTCTGTGCAGGAATTTATCGACTTTACCCAACAACTAGAAGCATTCCATCGCCATGGCCAATAAAAAGGTGATCATTACAGATTATTTGCACGGATATTTTGCTGAGTGGTTGCGGTCGCGCGGTTATGAAGTGCATGAACAGCCTGATATCACCAATGAGGCTCTGGCTGAGATCATTCATGCATACCATGGGTTAGGCCTGAGCACGAAAATTCAGGTTACCCCGGCGTTGATCGACAAAGCACCTCATCTTGAATTCATCGCCCGGGCAGGCAGTGGAATGGAGAATATCGATGTGGCTTATGCGCGTGCAAAGGGCATTCATGTGGTAAACTCTCCCGAAGGAAACGCCAATGCCGTAGGGGAGCATACCCTGGGTCTTTTACTTTCACTGATGCATAATATCGCCCGCGCTGACCGCGAGATGCGTAACGGGATATGGCAGCGGGAACCCAACAGAGGGGTAGAATTAATGGGCAGAACCGTTGGTGTGATCGGTTATGGACACACCGGTAGGGCTTTTGCCTCCAAATTGAAGGGCCTTGGCGTATTTGTGCTGGCACATGATAAATATGTGACAGGCTTTGGCGATGACCTCGTAGAGGAAGCCACCCTTGAGCAGGTGGTATTGTCGTCCGACATCCTGTCGTTCCACCTACCGCTGAATGCGGAAACCCTGCACTATTGTAACACTGCGTTACTGAACAGGTGCAGGACTGGTGTATGGATCCTGAATGCCTCCAGAGGCAAGATCGTAGATACTCGTGCCCTTTTGACTGCACTTGAGTCGGGAAAGGTGCGTGGAGCGGGCCTTGATGTGTATGAGAACGAGCAGTTTTACACACTTCCGGAATCCGATCGACTGACCATGGAGGCGCTTGCCGCCCGAAACGATACCGTGCTTACTCCGCACATTGCCGGATGGAGCGTCGAATCTTATTTAAAATTGAGCACAGTGTTAACAGAAAAGCTTGCCGCAATAGGGATTACAGGCACATTGTGACCAAATTATGAAGCTATTGTGACGAGGTTATGACGTGAAATAAAAAAGTTCACTTTACCTTTGTTTTCAATTATTTGCATATTTTAGCGACCCTTAACACTCTTTAATTCAAATATTTCGGTCTATGAATAAACTCCTTTACGCATTTGTCGTACTCGTTTTGTGTATAGGTTCTGCTTCAGCGCAGTCTTCCGGCGAGATTCAGGGAAAGGTTGTTAACGACAAAGGAGAAGGTATTCCTTTTGCCAACGTTGTCGTTTACAAGAACGGCGTCCTTCAAACGGGCGCTTCCACGGATTTTGATGGAAAATACTCTGTTCCGGCCCTCGAACCGGGAAACTACGATGTTGAAGCATCCTATGTGGGATTGAAAAAGCGTCTTACCGGTATCACCGTTTCGCTCGGTATCGTGTTCCTTCCGGACATTGTGTTGAGTGAGCAGGTGCTGGAAACCGTGGTGGTTAAGTATCAGGCACCACTGGTAGACAAGGGTAATACCAGTACCGGCGGTGTGGTAACCAAAGAAGACATTCAAAAGATCGCCACACGTAACGTAACCTCCATCGCGGCAACTAAAGAGGGTGTTTATCAGAGCGATGAGGGTGGTGGACTGAATATCAAGGGCTCCCGCGGTGATGCTACCGAATACATCATCGACGGTGTGCGTGTATCCGGCTCACTCAAACTGCCTCAGGATGCGATCGAACAGTTATCGGTGATCACCGGTGGTGTTGACCCTAAGTATGGTGATGCTACGGGTGGTTTCATCTCGATCACTACACGCGGTCCGGCTAAAGAATATAACGGAAGTCTGGAATTCGCTACCAGCGAGTTTTTGGATAATTATGGATACAACCTGGCCACCATTTTCCTTACCGGTCCATTCATTGTAAAAAACAAAGGCACGGATTCAGCACAGGCTAAATTCGGTTTCTTCATTGCCGGTGAATTGGAAATGGAACGCGATCCTGATCCATCTGCTATCGATGTATATGGTGTGCAGGGTGATGCACTTGACGAATTGATCGCCAATCCACTCAGACCTTCTGTAAGTGGTGCCGGTTTTAATAAGAACAGCGAGTTCGTTACAATGGATGATCTGGAAGTGATCGACTACCGTCAGAACGTAAACAACTATGGTCTGGCACTCAATACGAAGTTTGACTATAAGTTTTCCAGAAACACCAATATTCAATTGGGTTTGAACTGGAGAAAATTCCATGCAAATACCTATTCAAGAAACTTTGCATTATTTAATGCAGAAAATAACCCTGTAGATAATCAGGATACTTACCGCGGATTCATCCGCTTTACCCAGCGTTTCCCTGAGCGTCGCGCTGCGGAAGGTGAAGGATCGATCGTAGGTAATGCTTATTATTCCATTCAATTGGATTACACCAAGTTCCTGGCCAATCGTCAGGATGCTGATCATGGTATGAATCCATTTGCTTATGGATATATAGGTCAGTTCAATACATACAAAGCACCGGTATATTTCTATACCACTGACGAAACAACAGGTCTTACCGGCTGGGTACTTGCCGGCTATGCAGATACCCTGGTAGAATATACACCAGGTGAATCCAACCCTGCCTTGTCAGAATATACCACAGAGTTCTACGAAGGAACAGCAATTGACCCATCCAGCCTTTTTGATATTCAATTAGGTGGTGGTTTGTTGAATGGTGATGCGGCTAACCTGTTCTTATCTACCTATAACATGTGGTGGAATAATGGTGTGCCTTGGTTCAACTATTCTAAAACTGAAGAAGACCAATACAGCCTTGTATTCAATGCTGCACTCGACCTCAGAAACCCAAATTCTACAAAGAGCTCTAAGCACTCAATTGAATTTGGTTTCGAATTCCAGCAGCGCGTAGAAAGGTTTTATGGGGTGAACCCGATCTCCTTGTGGACCATCGCCCGTCAGTTGACCAACAAACACATCCTTACTTTAGATACGGATAACCCGATATTGATCATTGATGGTGAGCAATATACTTATGAAGAATATATCAATACTCCGGGATTATACTTCGGCGAATTTGATACCATTAATTATGACCGTTTATACCTTGCCGACGACCAGGCATACTTTGATGCGCAATTGCGTTCAAAATTGAATGAATTGGGTTATGATGTAGGTGCCTTGGATTATATCAACGTGGACAACCTCCCACTTGATGTATTCACCATGGATCTTTTCAGTGCAGATGAATTATTGAACCAGGGTTCTTCACTGGTATTCTATAACGGTTTCGACTACCTCGGTAATCGTCAGGATCCGGTTTCGTTTAACGACTTCTTTACCGCCGAATCAAATGGTGTGAAGACTCGTCCGATCGATGCCTTCCGTCCGGTGTATACCGCGGGATATATCCAGGACCGTTTCAACTTTAATGATATCGTATTCCGTGTAGGTGTGCGTGTTGACCGTTTCGATGCAAACCGCAAAGTACTCCGCGACAAGTATTCATTATACGATGTATACAGCACTGCTGAAGTAGAGGGCGACCTCAATCCAAATGGAGATCATCCGGGAAATATCGGGGATGATTATGTTGTGTATGTAGATGACTTCAACAGCCCTTCACCAACTATTCTCGGTTACCGCGATGGTGACACATGGTTCAATGCGGATGGTGAGGAAGTAACAGACCCTAACGTAATTGCTGTAACATCCTCAACAGGTACTATCACTCCATATGTGATCGATCCGGATGCCAACATCAAAGACGAAAACTACGATCCAAATACTTCATTCGAAGACTATACGCCACAGATCACGATCATGCCGCGTATCGCGTTCTCATTCCCTATCTCTAAGGTAGAGGATAAGGAAGCATTGTTCTTCGCTCACTATGATATCTTGACTCAGCGTCCACCTACAGGTAATACTACAACTCCGGCTGATTATTACTTCTTCCTGGAGAATGCAGGTGCGTTGATCGATAACCCGAACCTGAGACCGGAAAAAACAATCGACTATCAGGTAGGTTTCCAACAGCAGCTTTCTACTAGCAGCGTATTGAAAATATCTGCTTTCTATCGCGAATTGCGTGATATGATCCAGGTAATTCAAGTGCCTTATGCTTATCCGCTGTCATACTCGACTTATGGTAACCTCGACTTTGGTACTGTGAAGGGCATGTCTATATCTTATGATATTGCTCGTCGTACACGTAACCTGAAATTATCCACCAGCTATACCTTGCAGTTTGCTGATGGAACGGGTTCAAGTGCTACATCACAGATCAACCTGGTAGGTGCCGGTCAACCAAACCTTCGTACTATCATTCCATTATCTTATGACTCACGTCACAGTGTGAAGATGGTGATGGATTATCGCTTTGAAGATGAAGATGGTGCACAACCAACCTGGTTGGATTATGCAGGTTTGAACCTTACATT
>JAYRVB010000307.1:0-11484 GCA_041918775.1 Chitinophagales bacterium | reverse complement strand
GGGCACAGAGGGCACGGAGTGTAATTTGTCAATTCGTCAATTCGTTAATGAAATACATGAATTCATCAGCGTTAACCTGCTAAATCAGCGGCCGCAGGCTCTGTGTTCCTTTGTATTTCAATCGTACAGTACAATAAATACAAGGACACAAAGTGCACGAAGAAGGCACAG
Organism: Chitinophagales bacterium; assembly: GCA_041918775.1. Lineage (GTDB taxonomy): Bacteria > Bacteroidota > Bacteroidia > Chitinophagales > BACL12 > UBA7236. The sequence continues at coordinate 11,313 of JAYRVB010000307.1, read as the reverse complement.
AGGGCACAGAGGGCACGGAGTGTAATTTGTCAATTCGTCAATTCGTTAATGAAATACATGGATTCATCAGCGTTAACCTGCTAAATCTGCGGCCGCAGGCTCTGTGTTCCTTTGTATTTCAATCGTACGGTAACATAAATACAAGAACACAAAAAACACGGTGGAATGCAGTAAGTAGTGTCTTTACATTTCTCCATCCTCCTCTCTCATTTCTCCTCTCTCATCCCCCTACCTAACCAATGTGCACTTTACTTTAAATTTTTCCACCACCCCATCCAAATTAAAGATCTCGGCATAGAGAATATAGATGCCTGATGGTGCGGGGAGGTTGTCGTTGTTGAGGCCGTCCCAGGTGAGGAAGCCGGTTCGACTGAGGGAGGTGTTGTTACTGAGGTTTTTGATGGTGCGGCCCTGTGCATCGAAGAGCAGGAAGGTGCCAGTGTAGCCTTCTACATCGGTGTTGTAGGTGATAACGAGGAGGTCGTGGTAGCCGTCGCCGTTGGGGGAGAAGACGTTGTATTCGAGGCCCACTGTGGCGGTGCTGCCGATATTGCCGAATACGGAATTTTGATAGCCCGGTGTGCCGTAGTGTGCATCTGCAGCAGCGCTGTGCCAGTTGGATTCGTCTTGTGTAGGAAATGTATAGTTCACGCGTTCCAGTGCAACACCGTCTTCGTCGGTGAGGAGTGCGTAATGCCAATCGTCGAAATAATGGAGGTGATCTATTTCGTTGAGTAGTTGGTCATATAGTACGATAATACCTTCCGAGTCGTCATAATTCGGGATGTCGGCAGCAATGAAATTGCCGGTGTCAACGGTGAAATATTGGGCGATGGTGGCTTCGATATTTTCCGTGAGGCACACATAGCTACCGGGAAATAACAATGCGCCACTTTTACTCACTTCAACAAATCCATCAACCTGCGTGGTATCTGCCAATTTTAATTCTGCAATGGTGAGGGTGCTGAGGTCGATGATCTTGTTGCTGCGATTATAGAGTTCTACATAATCGAATCCATCACTCACGGGATTAAATAGAATTTCATTGATCACCAGATCGCCGGATACTGCCGGTTCGGGTAATCCGAATGTTTGTGTGTTGAAGGCGCCAATGGTATTTCCGGTGCAATCGCTAATATTAATCACTGTGCATGTATATAGTACACCCGGTAACAGATCGCCGGTACTTACTACAGCTAATTGATCGGGACGCGTTGCATCAATGTATAGTGATGCAAGTGGAAAGTTGTCGCCGTTTTGATCTGTGATCTGAATGTCACTTAATACGGCATCTGCATACACAATGTTTTCGCTGAATGACAGTACGATGGTGTCGATGGCTTGCGGATAAACAGACAGTAACATAGGCGCCTCCGTATCGGGATTAGGCCCACTGGCCGCATTTATACCACCGGGGGTTCCTCCATTCGGAGATGTGGATGCCGTCCAATTACTTGCGCCCTGGCATGGATTCGAAGCGTCTATCATTTCAAGGCTCCATCCCCCCTCAGCCTTAATCGCATTCTCGTACCAACTCGAAGTATAATTTACATTATGTAACGTCGTGAGATCGGGGTTAAATAAAGTGAGGTTGTCGCCATCGTTGTTCAATGAAGGAAATCCGCTCACGGGCAACACATTCGGATATGCACCGAATGCATCTGCTGCACCATCATCGCAAAGAATGACATATGCGCCGGCGGGCAGGATATAATTGTTGAACGGATCTGAAGGACCACTGGCATCAGATAAAGTGCAGTTGCTCAGATCGATGGAAATAGGAGATGCATTATATATTTCAATATATTCTTCAGCGGGTAAACCAACCACGGGCTCGGGATCGGCCATGATCTCGTTGATGACCAGTTCGCCATAACCGATGGTATACACAGAAAAATCGCCGGTAACACCACTGGTGGCATTTCCCGCCAGGTCGCTCACCCCATTGATAGCGAGTGTAAGTACAACACCTTCGGGAAATGGCGAAAGAAAAGTAAGCGTCACCTTCGACGGGTCTAAGGCATCCTGCAATGCATCAAGTGGATTGCCCACGCCGCCGGTCACCGTATAAAATGTTTCGGTTTCTGCGGAAACAGATTCCAGAGGTTCTGAAAAATCGAGCGATAATTGTGTTGAAGTGATCACAGAAATACTGGTTAATATTGGCGCATCTGTATCAAAATATAAGGGATCGATAAAAAAATCATCGTAATAAAAAAGATCGCAGCGCGTACTGGAATAGTGACAATAAATGCCGGCATAATTTCCGGAAGGATACGTTACGTCTACATCGCTGCCTTCGAGTATATAATCCGTACCGCCATCGGCATCTACCCATAATTGCCATTCGCCGGCAGCGGTGCGTACTACTTTAATACCTACCTGCGGAGAGGTGGCTACACTGCTGATACCGGTGATGGCCACGCTTGCTGTCGCACCGTTTGAACGCCACAATTTTACCACATCGCCGGCGCCATCTTCACCTACGCGCACAAAATAGCCATATACATCTCCGGAGAGATCGGGGATATCGCTTTGTAAAAATATACGCGTATGGTTGGCGGCAGAAGGATCAAAATCGAGGCGCACCTGAAAGCTCCATTCTGTAGCACCCGAAGTTGGTAATATCTGTGAAATATAATGATCGCCTCCGGCAGCGCAGTCGCCATTCAGTTGCAGTTCGCCACTGCCATTTGCGATAAAAAATTCCGGTGTGCCCGACCAGCCCGCGAGGTCGCCATCGTTAAAATCGTCGAGAAAACTTTGCGCCCGTGCCACGCTTTGGCTCAACAACACCGTGAGGAAAAGGATGTATGCTCTCATGAACTTGTTCAGACCCGAAAGTTACGGAATCGCCTGCATTGCCGCACTATGGCCCCTTAAAGGAAGGGGGTGGGACATATTTAACAGGCGCGGCGGCTCGCGTGACGCAAGAATCTGCGATTGCATATTAATTTTGCGTGATGAAAATAGCAGTAGTAGGCGCCACGGGCCTTGTGGGTCAGATGATGCGCCGCATTTTGGAGGAACGCAACTTTCCGGTAACGCAATTGATACCGGTAGCTACAGAGCGTTCTATTGGCAAAAAAGTAAAGTTTCGCGGAGCTGATGTGGAAGTGGTGGGCATGGAAACGGCTATTGCTATGCGCCCACAGATCGCCTTGTTTAGTGCCGGGGGCAATACGTCTCTGGAGTGGGCACCGAAATTTGAAGCGGTGGGCTGCTGGGTGATCGATAATTCCAGCGCCTGGCGTATGGATGACACCTGTGCCCTGGTTGTGCCCGAGATCAATGCAAAAGATATCGATACTTATGGCAGAAAGATCATTGCCAATCCGAATTGTTCTACCATTCAAATGGTATTGGCTTTATATCCTCTGCACAAAAAATATACGATCAAACGTATCGTGGTGAGCACCTATCAAAGTGTAAGTGGTTCGGGTGCGAAAGGCATCATGCAATTACATAGCGAGCGCAGTAGTGGGTGTCGTGTGGTGGACAATCCGGCCTATCCGCATCAGATCGATAAAAATGTGATCCCGCAGGTGGATGTGTTCCTCGACAATGGATATTCGAAAGAGGAAATGAAAATGCACAACGAAACACGCAAGATCATGGGCGATGATACCATTCAGGTAAGCGCAACCACCGTGCGTGTGCCGGTGAGTGGCGGACATAGTGAAAGTGTGAATGTGGAGTTTCTACACGATTTTCACATTGAGGAAGTGTATACACTTCTGCGCGATATGCCGGGTGTGGTGGTTGAAGATGACCTTGCACATAATCTATATCCGATGCCGCTCAGCGCAGAAGGAAAAGATGAAGTATTTGTTGGTCGTATACGCAGAGATTACACGCAGCCCAACACACTTAATTGCTGGGTAGTATCAGATAATTTACGCAAAGGCGCGGCTACCAACGCAGTGCAAATTGCTGAGTGGTTGGTGCGGGCGGGGAAGGTGTAAACAAATCGCTGTCGTTTTTTTTAACGCGGAGGCGCGGAGGGGCGGAGATGCGGAGGAATGCAGGTGGGCACGCAAAGGCGAAGGGCGTTTTTGTGGTTTCGTGTGAGGTCCACATAGCTATTGGGAGTGGAGGAAGGTGAAGATTTCAGCATTTAAAATCTAAATATCGCCGAGCAGATCACTCTGTTTTCATCTTTTACCAGATCTGCAACAAAACCGGTTGGATCACCTATGGGTGATTGCCATCCGTTTGGCGAGGTTACGCCACCTGGTCCGGAAAAATACGGTACACTGCTGTGTCGGGTAACGAATTCCAAGCCAATGGTCATGTATTGATTGGGCATGTATTGCACATTTACAGATGCATCCCATCCAAAAAATGGATCGCCGGGATTTTGCGTGAGTATAGCATTTCCTGTTGGTAGTAATGCCAGATATCTGCCCGGATTCTCAATAAATCCACCACCCACGGTACTCGCCCATTTTTTCTCTGCACCAAACCATAATCGGTGATACAACATGGCAGAGATGAAATTTTGTGCTGGTGTGATGCTGTCGCCACCAAAAGGCTGCACGCCACCACCATTTTCGAATCCGACATCTGCAGTTAAAGAAAATGCAGCCTGAGAAATACCACTTGCACCCGGACGATTCAGATAACGCACCACAATACTATTATCGGAATGTACGCGTAAACGTTCAGGATTATTTGGTGTATCAAATCCGGTATAAGCGCTCGCAAGCAAGGAAACATTTTCATTTGGTCGCCACATTACCTGCACACCGGTGCCGGGCAATTCATTGAACATGCCATAGCTTTGCCAGCCATTGATGAGCCACCATTCTATTTTTAATCTGTCGGTGGGGTAAAATTGTACACGTGATCCGGTAAAAAACCACGGTGTATTATCACTGGTAAAAGAGGGTTGATAATTCCAGTTTTCGAAATTGTTATACGACAACAACCCGACATAAGATTTAAATATACCGAGGTCGATATTGATGCCGTGCATTTTGTTGAGGTGTATGCCCGCATATCCTTCGGTCACAAAGCGCAGCGCGTCGTCCAGATCAAATTGGCCGCGCAATGGAGTTACATCATTGCGCGGTATGCCCGTTGCTCTGGTGCCGAATTGCAACATCAATTTTGCATGCGCACCGCTTTCAGGCTCCTGTACTTCTGCGCCGGCTTCAATGTAGGAGAGGTTGTACTCATTGCTTCTGAAAGTGGCTGTGCTCCCGCTATTGGTGTGGTCGATGGGCTTGTTGAAGTTGTAATTGTAGTTGCCATCGATGGTAATACCTCCCGTTATATACTTTGAGGCAAGCAGTGAGCTGGTTTGCCGATTATTTCCCTGTATCCAGGTGAAGTCGCCCCAGGTGAATGGTGTTTGCACAGAATCCTGTGCGGCTTGTTGTGCAAATATTGCTCCCGAAATGAACAGGAGGATAGAGAGTGTAAAAATTCGCATAAGCATTTTATGATGGTATGACAAATGTGGTGCCGTCGGCAAATACCACTTTAGCTAAATGATGATGATGAATAACCTCTCCTGTAAGACTGCCGAACAAACCGCGTCCACAGAGCATTGCTTCCTTTAAGGGTGCGATATGCCACTTGGTGATAAAGGGCTCTTCAAACACAGGATCTCCGAAACAAAAAGCGATGATCACGCCTTCCAAAACGCGCCCATCGGTTAAGGTAAATGTTGCCGGATGGAAGTCGGGGCCTTGTTGTTTCTCGTAAATGCTGCACGAAAGATCAGGTTCCATTTTGGCGTCATGATTTTTGGATGCGTTGCAGATCCACATTGCTTACCGGTTGATATACGAGCGGTACATATTCCAGTTCTACATCGCTCTTATCCAGTCCAAATGCACGTTCGTCACTTAAGCTCCAACGTTTCAGTAAGAAATAGGTATTGAGTACGATACCTTCTTTCAGGGTGAATTCATTTTCAACAGAAAGGAATTTTTCTATCACTACAAATTTGAAATCCGGTTCGGGATTGTATTTTGTGGATCCATCCGGACGCATGTGTAAATTGAGTTCCTTGTTGTCGATCAATTCCTGTACGATGCGTTTGAAATATAGTTCTGTGCGCGGCTGAATGCGGAAGCCTACATGTATCGTCACTTTAATCACTTTATCTTCCACCAATTCCGTAACATCATATTTTAAGGTATATGGCTCATTGGTGCGATCGATATGCAAGAACCAATATACATCTGCTCGCTTCGGACGTTTATTGAATATGGAGCGAATGATTTTTTCTTCTACTTCGTGCCGAAGGTCAGCTTTGGTCAGATAGATCAGGTGGGTAGAGAATTTCGGAATTCCATCATCCTCACTCAGCTCCTGAATAGCTTTTACATGTCTGCCGAGATCCGTAAATCGCGTAAACCGATTGCTGATCTTTCTGCCGGAGTACACCGAATACATAATGAATACATACACAGAAGAAATAATGATGGTGATAAAACCACCTTCCGGAAATTTGTGGATGTTGGCAATAAAGAAGGTGATCTCGATGGTGGCAAATAATGCAAGCACAAAGAAAACCAGTGCTTTTGGCCATTTAAGTTTATACCAGAGAAAGAAAGACAGTAAGTAGGTGGTCATCATCATGGTAAGCGTGATGGCTAAACCATAAGCCGCTTCCATGTGGGCAGAATTGCGGAAGTATAATACGATGAGTACACAGCCTATCCACAACATGATATTGACACTCGGAATATAGATCTGTCCTTTCATTTCTGATGGCTGTCGCACTTTTACGCGGGGCCAGAAATTCAGGTTCATGGCTTCGTTGATGAGCGTATAACTTCCGCTGATGAGCGCCTGAGAAGCAATAATGGCTGCGCTGGTAGCGATGAGGATACCCGCAAAAAGGAACCAGTGTGGCATGATCTCAAAGAACGGATTGTTACCGGCTAGTAAAGAACCTTCCCCCTGTTCCATTAACCAGGCAGCCTGTCCCATATAATTCAGTAATAAACAGGTTTTAACAAACATCCAGGTGATGCGAATATTTTTTCTGCCGCAGTGCCCGAGATCAGAATATAAAGCTTCGGCACCCGTAGTAGCCAGAAAAACGGCGCCAAGTAAAATAAATCCGGAAGGGTATTCACGCAAGAATGTGAAGGCATGCATGGGGTGCAATGCCTGAATGATCTCCGGATGATGTAAGATCTGCAAAATGCCCAAAGTGGCAAGCATAAGAAACCAGATCATCATGATCGGACCAAAGGCGGCGCCTACTTTATTGGTGCCGTACCGTTGAAAGAAAAACAATCCGGAAAGTATGGCAATTACGATCGGCACTGTTTGAATGTGTGCCAGCGCGGGAATATTGGTAAGGCCTTCAACAGCAGAAGCCACGCTGATGGGTGGTGTAATGATGCCATCGGCAAGTAACATCGATGCGCCAATAATCGTAGGAATCACCAGATATTTACTGTATCGGCGCACCAGGGCATATAAGGAAAAGATTCCTCCCTCACCCCGGTTATCGGCTTTCAGGGTTAAGTAGATATACTTAAAAGTGGTTTGAAAGGTGATGGTCCAAAACACACAGGAGATACCTCCATACACCAACACGGTTGACACGGGTCGATCGCCTACTATGGCTTTTAATACGTAGAGAGGGCTTGTGCCGATATCGCCATAAATAATTCCCAGTGCGATCAACAGGGATGCCGCTGTGATGCGGTCTTTACCATTGACATGCAAATGATTCATTGTATACTGAACTTGTAATGCAAAGTTCAGTGCCAGGATATCTGGATAATGTAAAGGATGGGCCGAAGGGTATTAAGAAAATATAAAGATGCGCGCAACGTTACGCAAAACGATATCCAACACCACTTTCTGTAATGATATATTGTGGATGGTTCGGGTCGTCTTCTATTTTTTTGCGTAATGTGCGCACAAACACACGCAAATATTGCGTTTCGTTTTGTGCGCCAACGCCCCATATTTCTTTGAGGATATATTGATGTGTTAAAACGCGACCTGCGTTTTGTGCAAACAACGCGAGGAGGTTGAATTCGGTATGTGTAAGCTTGATGACTTCTTCATTTTTTTTCGCCACTCGTGCGATGAGGTCTACCTGTAGGGCTCCACTTTCAACAATAGAGCTTACAGTACTGGGTATATTTCTGCGAATGGCTGAGCGAATACGGGCAAGTAGTTCGGCGTTGCGAAAGGGTTTGGTGAGGTAATCGGAAGCGCCTGCATCCAGCGCCTGAACGATATCTGCTTCGTTATTTTGCACAGATAAGATCAGAATGGCTTTATTATACCAACTCCTCAGCTCACGCAATACCTGGTGCCCGGAGGCATCGGGTAAAGCAAGGTCGAGTACGATCAGGTCGGGTGGATGGTTGGCGGCCATGATCATGCCCTGACGTGCGGTTTCTGCCTGCCATACGGTGTATCCATTGCTGCTTAGGGTGATCTCCAGCAATTTGCGGATCTGTGGCTCGTCATCAATGATCAGTATCTCTCCGTTACTCATGATGTAATTGATTCATAAAAGAGATCTCTGCGGGCAATGTGATCTCAAATCGCGCGCCACCTGCTCGTCTGTTACTCAGCAGGATATGGCCACCCATCGCCTCCACATATCCTTTTACAATTGATAAACCCAGACCGCTGCCGCCGGCCTTTGCTTTTGGAAGCCGGTGAAATTTTTCAAATACCTTCGATAATTCTGCATCCGGAAATCCGGGCCCGGAATCTTCTACGGTAATGAGGCATTGCTTTTCCTGAATATGCAGTTCAATATACACGATGGCGTGTTCGGGGGTGTAAATAATGGCGTTATATACCAGGTTATTTAATATCTGTTCTAATAAACCCGCGTCAATTTTAATGAATGGTATAGGGTCGGGTAGGTGTAGTCGGATGTCCTGTGTGTGCGCCGGTAGTTTATCCAGCACCTGTTTCAATAACTCCTCCGGATCACACCAGTCGGGTTTGGGTTTGAGCATGCCACTTTCGAGGCGACTCATATTCAATAAATTATCCACCTGCCTGTTCAGGCGTAATCCGGCATCAGCGATCTCCTGCAACAACACGGCTTTGTTGTCGGACGATAATTTTGCTTCCTGTTCCTGCAAGGCGTCTACCGACCCGATGATGGTGGCAATAGGCGTGCGAAGTTCGTGCGAAAGAGAATTGAACAGGGTGTTATATAATTTGACACTATTTGCTTTTTCTTCCTTCTCTAATGCCTGCTTCTCGGCGCGTCGAATATTTACCGATAGAACAGCATGCACTAATGCAATAATAAAATACAACGAAAACAGCAGGGTGTCTTCCGTATTATTGATGTGAAAGGTGAACAACGGCGGAATGAAAAAGAAATTCCAGATCAGCGCACTCATAACAGCAGAGATCAGCACAGGCACGATTTCAAACAACATGGCCAGCACCGACACGGTCATCAATAAAATAAGTGCGATCTCCCGATATCCGAATACGTCTTTTAGTAAAAAGGAGGTAATGCTCATGCCCACCACCACAATGATGCAGAACAAGAGCTGCATACCAATGGGTTGTTTTCTAAAGGAATTGAACTCCATGATCGTTAGGCCTAAAGTAAAGGTAAGGCGGGGGGTATTAATATTTTATAAAAAATGAAACACTGTTTACTCGTTGCCCACCAGCTCCACCTTCGGAAACCCCAGAAAAGCCTGAGTTTCAAAATCATAAAGCATAAAAAAGGGCATGTTGCCGGAAATGTCGATCTGAAGCTGATTTACATTCATATAATTCTGTTGATCAACGGGCATCAGCATGTAACGGTAATAGAGCACCACCCAATAATTTCCAAATCGCTTCAGAATGTATGGCCTCGGTATTTCTTCCTTGTGTGTAATGGCGTCCCAGGTATATGTCCTTGCCCCAGAACTATACAATCTGAAGTGATCCTGATACGCGTTTTGTTCAGGAATATAATGATTGTAGTATAGGTGCAGACTATCTTGCACGTTCACCAGGCGAACTTTTGGAAAGAAGGCATCAAGCACAGGAAAGGAGTCTACCATGGCTCCTTTGTAATATACGGTATAGGTGAACGCATACACGGTTGCACAGTCATAAGTAATTGGACGGCGATTGGTTGTGCTCAGTATATACTCAGGTGTGAACTAGGCAACAGTATCCGGATCTATTACGATAGGTGTATGGTGTTGATCTCTGTATATGTCCCATCCGGATCTCGATAGATAGATCACGGTGTTCCGGGGGTATTTATTTTTCTCATGTGTAAATGCACGACACACCAGGAAAAGTGCAGTATCGTTTTGTCCGATCACATGCTGATCAGGCAATTTCAGACGATGGGTAATGCTGTCGCCAAAGGTGTAAAGTGCGGCTATACTGTGCGCCTTTTTCTTCGTGTGTTCCGTATAAATATGTACCACGGTTTTATCTATGGTATATACACTTAAATATGCATAGAAACGATTAGAAAGCGCACCAAAATGTAGCGTATCTCCATTGGCGCGTTTCAGATAAAGGATGTTTGCTGCTGAGTCATTTTGCAAAGTGGTCACGCCATCTGCCAGTGTCCTTCGGAATGGGTCCCTTTTTGCACTATCTAGTTGCAAGGTATAATTCCAGCCATCTTTTTCGATGGCATGAACCTGGTAGTATAAAAGATCATCAAGCTGATGTTCTGCTGCGCGATATATGCCATCTAAACGCGCACAGTTTTGTCCGTATGCGGCCGGGAGACCAAGCATAAATATCCAAAGTCGGATAATTGGATACAGTTGTCGCGGGTTCATGTAGCGAATGTCGGGGAGCACAGCGTAGTATTTGTGTTTATATCGTACATCTTCCTTTTTCGATCCACAAATAGTGTGCGCATGCTGACCCGCTATTTCTTTGGCCACCAGGGAAAAAAGGGCGATGTTTTTTGTTTATACAACGCATAAGCATCATTTCCGGTATAGCGTTTTTCCATCATGGTAATGCCGCTCACGCGCAATAATAAGAACGTGATCAACAGAGGGCCTAATATGCTGATATACCAAAATTGTGTACCCAGACTGATCAAAAACATGCCCCACCATACACATACTTCTCCAAAATAATTCGGGTGGCGCGAATAATACCACAATCCCTTATTCATCACCTTTCCCTTATTGGCAGGATCTTTTTTAAAGCGATACAATTGATAATCAGCACTTGTTTCAAAGGCGAAGCCGATGAACCAAAGAAAAGCACCCAGCGCATTAATGCCGCTGAAGGAGCGGTCGTCATCATATAAAACGGCGATCACCGGCAGCGAGATCACCAGGAGTAAGCCCCCCTGCAGTAAAAACACTTTAAAGT
>JAYRVB010000306.1:0-2307 GCA_041918775.1 Chitinophagales bacterium | reverse complement strand
GAGTGGTGAATGGTGAGTGGTGAATGGTGAGTGATGAATGGTGAGTGGTGAGTGCTGGTAAAAAATTTCCACTCACGACTCACGATTCACGACTCACGATTTGCGACTGCTCGGTAACCCTATTTTTCACGCGAAGGCGCGATGAAGCGAATCCCGATAGCTATCGGGAGCGAAGAAATGCAAGGCACTCACCACTCACCACTCACCATTCACCTCTCACCCCTCCAACATCCAATCATCCAGATCCCTGCGTTCTTTTTTGGTTGGGCGGCCGGTGCCTTTTTCGCGGAAGGCGGAGGGCATGTATTCGAGGACGGTGCCTTTCAGGCGTTCCTCTTCGGGGGTGATGTCTTCACAATGGTCTTTTACCAGGGCTGCGCCCACGCGTTTTTCTATTGCTGAGAGTACTCGATACTGGTATTTTATCACTCCCCGGGGAATTGTGACAACCAAGCCGGGGTATACTTCGAAGGAAGGTTTTACGCTTTCGCCGTTCACTTTGACCTTGCCAGCTTTCACGGCCTCTGCGGCCACACTGCGGGTTTTATACAGACGAACCGCCCATAACCACTTATCTATACGCGCTTTTGTTACAGCTTCAGGCATGATCCTTGCAATTACCGGAGGTAAAAATAACCTACATTCCTGTATCTTAGCGGCAATTAGATCATACATGCAAAAACCTGACACAGCTCGCGACATCGTGTTGTCGCTCAAGGAGCGATTCAGGCCTGAAAAGGCTGAACCCGGTTACGAAACGGTGTTCCATTTAGACATTTCGGGCGACCGCGGTGGACAATTTACCGTGCGTATTGCCGATGGCTCCATTAATATTGAGGAAGGATTACATGGGGAAGCGAAATGCACCGTATCTACAAAGGATGAAACCTATGAAGACACGGAGTGGGGAAGAACCAATGCGCAAATGGCCGTGATGTTCGGCAAGATAAAGGTGAGCGACCTTGGTGAGATCCTTGATTTTGTGCCCTTGTTCCATAGACTCGAAGATTATTATAAATAAGCAACTCTCAACAGCGAAAACAATTAACAGCCATGCGCAAATTATTTAGTCTTTTGTTTATCTCCCTGATCACCGGTTTTACCTATGCTCAAAATTTCAATGGTCTCAGCGTTTCCACCGGAAACCTGCATCCGGAGAATTCGAATTTTGGGGTGGTGTTGCAAAACGAGTTGATACAGGTATCGGAGTTTGATTCTGTAGTAAAATACGATGTGGTGTATGAGTTCAAAAATAACACTACCAACTTCGCTACAGTAACTGCTGTATTGCCGATCAATATTTATTTCAATGAATTTGCACCCGGTAAACGCAGCGAAATGCTTGAGAAACTGGCTACTATACCTAGTTTCAGCGACATCTTTACCGTTCAAAATAAAAATACCGATACGCGCGAACAGATCCGCAATAATTTCCAGCAGCGTTTATTCGTGCGGAAATATATCAGTATGGACAACCTCAAAGCGATGGGTATCTATGTAGATCTGTTTCGCAATAACACGCGCATCAACGTAAAAAAAGTATGGTGCGAGGTGAAATTTACAGATGCCACACCACTTTATCTGCCAAAGAACACCGAGGTGCTCACCATGGAAATTCGGCTTGTAGCGGAAATGAATTTTGCACCAGATGAATTAACCACTATCCTTGCATTTCTTACACTGCCAACCGTTGAAGCGGGTATCAACCGCGATGAAACTTATGCCATGTATGAATTGGGATTTGAGAAAAACTGGTCGGGTCGACTCGAAGGTTTGTACGTAAAGCATGATCTGTTTCATTGCACACCCATCCTTCCGAGCAAAATGAATGAATATGCTACCTATGTTTCAGGCGAGCGCGATCAGGTGTTGCGCTTTGATGATATCATGCTGGTAGATAAGGATAAGCTGGCCTTTTATCAGATAGAGGACGGGAAAAACTGTAATCCGGGCGATCAATATTTTGATCAGGCCATTGTGCCAAGTGCGGTGAAATCGGTGGCAGCATCCTCCTATTTAAAAGGGGATATGGAATTCCCGAAACGCGCATTCCGACAAACGCCGATGATCGCATTTAGTGATTCGCTGCATCCATACCAGACAGGTAATCCTACCGGTGTAGATGTATTGAACACCGCACTTAGTCAGACGGCGTATGATAACAGTGGCTACTACGGTTTGATCAATGGAAATTGTAAGAGCAATAGTCCCGTGATCAACATCAAGGATAGTGGTCACCCACTGTTTGCTTTTGATGTGTCGGATCACTTGTATGAAGACAGTACCTACGACAATCGCGAAAACCTG
>JAYRVB010000305.1:0-4461 GCA_041918775.1 Chitinophagales bacterium | reverse complement strand
CCACCGCGACCTGGAATTCATTGAAGCGAGCAATGAAGCCAGTTCGGATTTTGATGCAGAGCGCATCACCAATAAACTAAAAATGAGTTTTGCATTAAGGGCGCAGGAAGCAGATACTGTATCCAGGCACTTGCGCTTATCACCGCATCCCGCTATTTCCTGTGGCGATTTTAATGACACACCGGTATCCTATACCTACCAAAGAATGAGTCGCAACATGCAGGATGCCTTTTTGGAATGCGGATTCGGCATAGGCCCTACCTATTCGCAATTACCTATCATTCGAATTGATTACATGCTGTTCGAAGAAGACAACTTTGAAGTGATCGACTACATGCGCATCCGCGATGATTTCAGCGATCACTATCCGTGTATATCGAGGTTTACTATTGATACTGAATAATGTAGATTTTAACGAGATTGTTTTTTTGTGCATTATGGTTGATGTGCTGATTTGCTGATGTGCTAATGTGCTGTCCACTCGTATTCGGGGAAAGTTACATATTGAAATATTTTTGCACTATCTCAGAAAATCTGGCTGCCTGATCCTCACCCCCGGCCTCTTTCAAGACAGTCTGGCAAGCCTCTACTTCGTATTTCAACCTGTGGTTGCAATGTAAGGAGTGCGGCAGGGGCTGAGGTTCAAGAAGGAGCGCTTACGGACACTATAGATATACAAATCCACTTTTTCATTATCCCTTCACAACATTGATCACCTCATCAACACATGAAGCGCAGCGACATCCCGCCTAAGCAGGATCATCTCATCACCTCATTAGCACATCAACATATCAAAAAAAATGGCTGTCCTTTTGAGACAGCCATTTTTATGCGTTGAAAATTGATTATTCAATGATCATTACCTGAGCAGTGAATGTTGCGCCGTTGGACATTACTTTCACTAAATACATACCACCTGCAGTATGTTCAGGCAGGTTGATCGTTTCGTTGATCACGCCACCGGATACTAATGCAGATCCTGCATATACCTGCTCACCCACCATGTTCATCACCAGTACCTGTGCGTCGCCGCTAAATTCCTGATCCATGCGTACATCCAATGTAAATGTTGAAGATGTAGGGTTAGGATAAATGGTCATCGCTCCTGTAGTGATCACTTCTTCAGCGTCACGACAAGCAGTTACTGTAAGTGTAGCTGTTTCGCGAGTACATCCTGCTGCATTAGTTACTTCGCAGCTATATGAACCTGCAGCTGTTGGGAAATACAGGTAGTTTGTTTCACCTGCAATTGGTGAACCTGACTGCAACCACTGCCAGCTATAATCTCCGGCATAAGATGCTTTCAATTTAACGGTAGTACACAGACTGGTACCATTTGGTGCACTGATATTTGCATTTGGTGCGAGGCTGATGGTTACAGTTACCGGATCTGATACGGCAAAACAACCACCAGGAGTAGTTACCTGCACCTGATAATATGCAGGCTTATTAGTAGAATAGGTTGGATTGATCGCGCCAACTACTGCTACTCCATTTTTAAACCACTGATAGGTATAACCTGCAATTGGTGTTGTTTGCAGCAATACGGCATCAGGTTTACATGCAGATAAACCGCCTGGAGCAGTGATCACTGCAGTAACCACGCCTTCATCTACAGAACCATCGCAGTTATCATCCAAGCCATTACATATTTCGGTAGCTGCAGGATTGATCGCGCTGTTGGTATCATCGCAATCAGTACCATCCACTACATAACCCACTGGCGCACCTGTACAACTTAATATCATGCCGGCAGGATCACCATAGGTATCTCCATCTACATCAGCATAGAACAATTCAGTTGCACCACCGGTTACGGTTACACTTGCGCAATCTGTTGTATGACCATTACACGCATCTTCTGCGCGCACGTAGTATGTTGTTGCACCCAAAACGGCCGGTATCATGATCGTGCTGCCTGTACCAACTAAGGTGGTTCCGCAGCCATCAGTATACCAATTTACTACAGCAGAAGGGCTTAATTCAGTAAAGGTTGCCTCCAGGGTGATCATGTCATCCACACAGGCAGTAGCAGGTCCAGTGGCTGTTGGATTAGAACTCAATGGGGTGATCACACCTTCCAGCATCCAACGACCTAATGAAGTATAAGGACCAACTAAGGCACCACCACCAACAGAGTTGGAGAAGAAGGCGTTATTTCTTGTAGGGGTGGCTTCAGCCTGAGTACCCACTGGATAATATGCAGTAACCGCTGCAGTTTGCTCAACGCCTACATATATATCTGAGTTGCTGAATCCGGGAGGAACCAACATGGTCAATGTAACCCAGGTTAAGTAGTCACCACCGGCAACCACGTATGGACTTGATTCTGCCACCTGTACACCAGTGCCATTACATACCACGCCTTTAATCGTGTTGCCAATTGTCGCAAGGTCACCAATATATACGCGCACCGCTTCAACGTTCGCACAACCGGTAACGGTATATCTATTTAATATTTGTCCCGCTCCTGTTCCAAAACCAACACCTCCGCTAGTAGCTGAAAGATCGGCATACCCGTAGGTATCTGGTCCTACCACATGGCGATAGCCTTTGGAGTTATTGGAAATTACTGTTTCACCGGCCAATGCAGCCACACTTACGATTACAGTGTCAGTTTCCTGAATGGTTGGCGACCAACCGGCATCAGTAACAGTTTTCACCTCGCTGGCGAGGAAACTATGCGTAGTAGTATTGGTATAACGAACAGTTGCAGTAACTTTTTCCTGAACAGTAAACGTTACATCAAAATTTTGAGCAGACGCAGATTCATTTCTGATCTTTGCCCCTAATGATTGCGGATTGCCAAATGGAATTGGTGTAGCACCAAGGCAATATACATCCTGCACACTGGAATAATCAGTTAGCGGATTACCCAATCGTGTTTCCGGACGGAAGGAGGTAAGACTCATGATCGTACCGTTGGAAATATTGCTTTGATAGGTACCCATACTGTTCAATACCGTATTGTTACAGGCAACTGTTGGCGCGCCTGTAGGTAAAGCCAGTGCTGTGGTTGTCTGATACTCAAATGCGATATATAAACCCTGGCCAGCTATTGTATTAAATACTGAGGTGCCGGGCCCTCCTACCGGAATGTCGATACTAAACTGAGTACCGGCATTGGTAATGGTAATGGTACCATCGATTACCTTGGTCATACCTACTGTACTGAATGTGGTACCCTTTGAGTAAGCCGCATCTATGGTACCTTGCAAATACACCTTTAAATTTCCTGTGGTGGTAGTGTTTTGAGGAAGTCCACCTGCAATAGAAGCCGAGAACCAGGTCCAACCTACAGAGGTTACCTGATCGGCTCCAAAGGCAGCCATTTCAGTTGCGGATAAATAATACACGGAGTTGATATACAATCTCGATCCCTGGGGAGCGCGTCCGTTCGCGGAGTTAGCACCATTAGTGGTCAAGACTGTAATCACAGCCGCCGACATTGCTTGCGCTAGAAGTAGCGCCAAAGCCACGACAAATGTGTGTTTTAGCAGTTTTCTCATACAATTTGGATTTTAGTGAATGAATAGCAAAGAAGGTATTGCAGCTTGCAAATAAGTTAGGTGAAATGATGTGTGTTTATTCGTGTGCCTGGGTTTTTATTGCCTGAATATCCATCGCTTCCCGGGAAAAAGGATGGCGATCAAAAATTGAAATTAGGCAATGACATCTAAAATTCAAATTTTCCCCTCACTTTTTTTCGAAGCTCCCGCTAAATAAAATGGCCTAAAAACCTACGGTTCTGCTACCTTTGCAGCCATGGATAAGGCGCTATATCATCAAAACACCGTTTTCGTTTACAATACCCTGAGCAGGCAAAAGGAGGCTTTTGAGCCTTTGCACCCGCCCTTTGTAGGGATGTATGCCTGTGGCCCAACCGTTTACAACGAGCCGCACCTCGGTAATTGCCGGAGTTTTGTGATGTACGACCTCATGTTCCGTTACCTCACCCATCTGGGGTATAAGGTGCGCTATCTCCGCAATATTACGGATGCGGGTCACGTGGAAAGCACCAGTGGGGAGGCCGGCGACCGCATTGGCAAGCAGGCCCGACTAGAGCAGATAGAACCGATGGAGATCGTGCAGAAGTATACGGTAAAGTTTCATTGGATCATGGACATGCTCAACTGTCTGCCACCCAGTATTGAACCCACAGCTACAGGTCATATCATTGAGCAGATCGAAATGACCCGGGAGATCATGAAAAATGGGTATGCCTACGAAACAGACTCGGCGATCTATTTTGATGTAGAAAAATTCAATAAGGAATATCCATACACCCAATTAAGCGGGCGCAACCTGGATGAACTCCTGAATAATACACGTGATCTCGATGGACAATCAGAAAAACGTGGTCGTTTGGATTTTGCCCTGATGATCAAAGCTAAACCGGAACATATTATGCGCTGGCCATCACCTTGGGGTGATGTGTATCCCGGCTGGCATATCGAATGT
>JAYRVB010000304.1:0-1936 GCA_041918775.1 Chitinophagales bacterium | reverse complement strand
ATGATAACGCAATGATCGGCTTACCACCTTCACTCAATGCAGCACCGCGAATAAAATCCATTTGTCCCCCTACCCCACTATACTGATAAGTGCCAATAGAATCAGAACATACCTGACCGGTAAGATCCACCTCAATACAACTATTGATCGCTACCACCTTCGGATTTTGTCGGATCACTGCGGGCTCATTCACAAAATCGATATCCAGAAATTCAAAAGCCGGATTATCATCCACGTAATCATATAATTTTCTGGTGCCTAAGGCAAATCCACTCACTGTGGTGTTGGGATGTATCACCTTGTATTTATTATTCACCACATCCGAGTGAAATAATGGGATCAATCCATCACTGAACATCTCCGTATGCACACCCAGATCTTTGTGATTCGTTAAGCAGCTCAACACCGCATCCGGTATCGCACCTATGCCCATTTGCAAGGTACTGCGGTCTTCGATCATGCCCGCGATATATTGTCCGATCTTTAATTCGGCTTCGCCCACCTTCTCTCCAAACACCGCTTCATGCAATGGCTCATCAGCAAATACCATGTGGTGGAAACGCGAATAGTGGATCAGACTCTCCCCATGCGTACGCGGCACCTGCGGATTTACCTGTGCTACCACATACTTCGCTTTGTTTACTGCGGTGCGGGCAATGTCTACCGACACACCCAATGAACAATACCCATGCTTATCCGGAGGCGATACCTGCACCAAAGCTACATCCAGCGTCAAAATATCCCGCTTGAATAATTCAGGGATCTCGCTTAGAAATATGGGAATATAATCTGCATAGCCCTCATTCACATCCGCGCGGATACTGTTGCTCACAAACATCGAATTGAGCTTGAAACTATCGCGATACTCGGGCTTGTCTACATGCATGTCGCCATACACACTGATAAAAACGAGCTCGATATCTTTCAGCTCCGCATGTCGCATCGCCAGATGTTTGAGTAAATAGGTAGGCGTACACGCACTCCCGTGCACAAACACGCGATCACCGGATTTGATACAACTTAAGGCTTCTTCAACGGGGGTAAAATGGATACCAACTGCCATGACTGTTCATTTTTACGTTCAAAAAAAATCACCGGAAAGCTTCGCGCTCGCCGGTGATGCAAAATTAGATGTAAGTTATAAGCTGATGATTGACAAAAATCACCATCCTAAAATATAAGCAAAAATTAACGGTGCCACAATGGTGGCATCACTCTCCACAATAAACTTCGGTGTATGAATATCCAGCTTACCCCAGGTGATCTTTTCATTCGGCACGGCACCTGAATAGGAACCATACGAAGTGGTAGAATCGGATATCTGACAGAAATAACTCCAGAACGGCACATCATGCCACTCGAGATCCTGATACATCATCGGCACCACGCAGATCGGGAAATCGCCCGCGATACCGCCACCGATCTGGAAAAAGCCCACGCCCTTTCCGGAAGAGTTGGCGCGATACCATTCACTCAGAAAGATCATGTATTCGATACCGCTTTTCATGGTCGACGGCTTCAACTCGCCTTTGATGCAATAGCTGGCGAAAATATTGCCCATGGTGCTGTCTTCCCATCCCGGTACGATGATCGGAATATTTTTTTCGGCCGCAGCGATCATCCACGAATTTTTCGGATCGATCTCGTAATCGGCTTTCATCACACCGCTCAGCAATAATTTATACATGTACTCGTGTGGGAAATACCTTTCGCCTTTCGAATCTGCATCCTTCCATATCGCAGCAATATGGTGCTGAATTTTGCGGAAGGCCTCTTCCTCCGGAATACAGGTATCGGTAACACGATTCAATCCCTGCTCCAACAGATCCCACTCCTGCTCAGGGGTGAGATCACGGTAATTGGGAATGCGCTTGTAGTGCGAATGGGCCACGAGGTTCATGATGTCCTCCTCCAGGTTCGCACCGGTGCAACTGAT
>JAYRVB010000303.1:0-2234 GCA_041918775.1 Chitinophagales bacterium | reverse complement strand
GAACCGTAAGATCTCCGAGTTTGGTATCTATCCTGCGGTTGACCCTCTGGATTCTACTTCACGTATCCTCACTGCCGATATCGTTGGTGAAGAACACTATAACTGTGCGCAACGCGTAAAAGGTATCCTCCAGCGCTACAAAGAATTGCAGGATATCATCGCCATCCTCGGTATGGAAGAATTGAGTGAAGAAGATAAACTCGTAGTAAGCCGCGCTCGTCGTGTGCAACGCTTCCTCTCTCAACCATTCCACGTGGCTGAACAGTTTACTGGCCTCAAAGGAGTACTGGTTCCGATCGAAGAAACCATCCGCGGATTTAATATGATCATGGACGGTGAAGTTGATGAATACCCTGAGGCAGCATTCAACCTCGTAGGTTCCATCGACGACGCCATCGAAAAAGGTAAAAAACTATTAGCTGACGCAAAAAAATAAACTGTGGAACGTTGAAGGTTGTGTGTTGAAGGTTGAGCGTTAAAGGTTGAAGGTTGAAAGTTGATGGTTCCGACCACTCACTACTCACTACTCACCACTCACCATTCACGACTCACGATTCACGATTCACGAATCACGCTCTATGCACCTCGAAATTCTCTCACCGGAAAAAAAGATCTACAGCGGCGAAGCTGTCGGCGTTCAAATGCCCGGCATCACCGGATCTTTTGAAGTATTGAATAGCCACGCACCAATGATCGCCGCCTTGTCTAACGGCAAGATGCGCGTGAACACCGGAAAGGAAAATATCACCTATTCCATCAAAGGTGGTTTTGTGGAAGTGGTCAACAACACGGTAAGCGTATTGGTAGAAGGCGTAGAGAAAGCCTGAGCGAACAGCATACAACGCATGAGATAAAAAAGAAGTCTTCCTAAATGGAAGGCTTTTTTTTTACCTTAGAAGCACCAACCGTTCCATGAAACATTCCCCTGCACCAACCAGTAAAGCCATCGTCGTTTCCGTTTTCGACGATATGAAACGCATGGTGCCGGTCTGTATCCTGCTCATTATCAGCACCCTGACCTCGGCCCAAACCCCCGATTGGGCTTGGGGAGTACAAGTGCATGGCACACAGATCGACCTTATTGATTTCGTGGATGCAGATCGTTCAGGCAATGTGGTGATTGGAGGTAATTTTTCCAGCCCAGGCCTTGTAATCGAGGATACGATGCTGCAGAATGAACCTGAATACTGGCCGTATGATCAGTATGTGGCTTTATTGAATGCAGACGGAAGCCTGCAATGGGCAAAACGATTTCATACGATCTGGCAGGATGAATCACAAACTGTTTCGCTATATAGTGTGGTCTTTGATGCAAAAGGGGATGTTTGTGTACTCGGCAAGGCACAGTTTGGTACTATGCTCGTGAATACGACCGAGCTTGGACTAGAAGATGAAGGGACATTTTATTTCTTGATCGAATTTTCCTCAACAGGCAGTTTGAAATGGTATACACTATTTGATAATTCGATTCAAGGAATAGGTCTGGTCAGTGATGAACAGGGTGGACTGTATTTTGCAGGCTATATAAATTCATGGTGTCCTTATTTGGATTTTGGAGGGGTAGCTTTGGTGAATGACCAAGGTAAAACCATGCCCTTCATCACACACTTCAATACATTCCACCAGGCTGATTGGACAAAGCCATTTGATGCTTATACGTCTGATTTTCAAATTCATGGGAATGATTTGGGGGATGTATTTTTTAGCGGATCGTTTGGGTTGAGCCAATATGTTATTGATGACATATTACTGGAAACATCAAATGATATTTATGATGAATTTTTTATAGGTCGCTGTAATAGGCTTGGCGAAGTGGAATGGGCCTCTGTGTTATGTCCGCAGGAAGAATCATTTTGCAAAGTGATGCCTTACAAAAAGGAATTATATGTGTTAGGCTATTTCGAAGACGACATTGCATTGTTTGGCAACGATACCCTGGTGAATACCAACGATTACCAGACCTTCCTGTCACATCTTGATGCAGATGGTCATTTTATCAGTACACATGCGATACCGGGAAATCCGGAGTGTGAAGATTTCACCATGAGCATTTCTCCTTTGGGCCAAATTTATTTGGGCGCATACATCAGTGATACACTGATCGCAGGCGAGGATACCTTAACGGTATCCCAGCCAAATTATGACCCATTGGTAACGGTCTATGATGAGTTGCCTGAACCGGTTTCCGGATTTACATTGCCAATGACAGACTATGGTAAACTGCCGGAAGTTTT
>JAYRVB010000302.1:0-5742 GCA_041918775.1 Chitinophagales bacterium | reverse complement strand
TAAAGGTACAAGCAATAAAGCCTCCCGAACAGGAGGCTTTATTGTTTGTATTGTTGTCAGTAACTATTTCTTCACTACATTAAACCCAAAGCTCACACCTGCATAACCTCCGTCATCCATTAATGTATAGAAAGCATTTACAGGAATATTGAGTGAACCTGCGCGGAAGGTGCGGCCTGCTGCGAATATCCAGAAGGTATTGAGTTTGGCATCACCGCGTGCATCGAAATTTTCGGAGAAGGAATAATTCGGATTAATTTCCGAAACCTCCACCACTTCTCCGTATTGCGCGAAACTGTAACTTTCCCAATCTTTTTCGCTGAAGTAATAGTCGGCTCCTTTGCCAAAAGTATTTTGTTCGTCAAAGAAACCCTGTGAAGTGGTTGTGATACCAAAACCGGGACCAAATCCGAATTCCCAACCTGCGGTACCGAAACGGAAACCATTTAATATATCTACTGAAGGAATAAAACGTCCTTGTTCCATTCCTGAAAAGTTTACAACGCATTCTACCAGTGCAGAGAAATTTTCTGTGCCCACATATTGCCATTCGAATTGATATCCGATCAGACTCATCACAGGTGCGATATCTAAACCACCCTGACTTTCAGGACGATTGGCAAATTCGTACAATCCGCCCATCATATAAGCAGCACCCATACGTGGTCCGGTGTTGTTGATCTTGGTGTAACTTTCCTTTACGACTGCTCCATTGTTGAATTGTAAGGTGGCCAGCACTTCAGGATCGAATGGTATTTGATACATTTCGCATAACATAGATTCGAACATGCGCTGGATGGCTTCATCTTCTCTGGAGAATTCGCGTGTAAGTGAAGTTTGCACGCTTACATTTTTTACATCCACTACTTTGATATTGATCACAATGCGGTCGGCCAGTTTGTCGATGCTGCCACTAAACACATAATTGACATTGAGTTCGTTGCCGAGCTCACTTAAGCACATCACGCCATAGCATCCGGTTTGATATTTGGCATCGTTGCGCAGGGCTTCATCCATGTCGAATTCATCCCAAACCTGAAACAAGCCTGTTTTTAATAATTCAATACGCAACATCTTCGCGGCTACTTCAGGGGAGAGTGCCATGCCTTGCACAGAAGGATTAGCAACAGCAGCAGTGGAACGTGTATTTGTCTGGGCGAAGGAAACTGATTGCACAACTATAAGTGCGGCGACCAGTAAAAGTGTTGAAGTTTTCATTGATTTAAGTTTATGAGGCAAATGTATCCGGATAGATAAGGCGACTCAAATGGTGTAGCGCAACTTGATCGTACCGGTATTTGCGATTTTTACTAAAACACCGGACCGTCAGTCTAAAAACCGCAACTTTTGCCTTTCCACTCGCGGGATTTTGGCAGAAAGTCGTAATGGGCATGTGTTGCCGGCTTGATTCTCTACCTTTGTACCATGCACGAACACTACATGGAACGATGTATCGAGCTGGCTTCCAGAGGCTTGGGCTTTACTGCTCCAAACCCTTGTGTAGGCTGCGTGATCGTGCATGACGAGCGTGTGTTGGGGGAGGGCTGGCACAAACAATATGGTGCTGCACATGCGGAAGTGGAGGCCTTTGCCTCCGTCAATGGATCAGATGTGGCTCTGTTGCCTGAATCCACGGTGTATGTGAGCCTTGAGCCCTGTAATCACCATGGTAAAACGCCACCCTGTACCGATTTGCTGATCAGGCATGGAGTAAAGCGTGTAGTGATCGGGTCCATGGATCCGAATCCGATCGTGGCAGGTGCAGGGATACAGCGGTTGCGTGATGCCGGCATAGAGGTGATCTCCGGTGTATTGACAGATGCTTGCAGAAAGGTCAATGCCCCTTTCTTTACCTTTCACGAGCAACACAGGCCCTTCATTACGCTGAAATGGGCAGAGAGTGCTGACGGCTTCCTGAGTGGCAGCCAGGGCGCTACCGTGCATATGTCGAATCACGAAGCGGATATTCTGGTACATAAACTGCGGGCTGAGCACATGGCTATTTTGGTTGGAGGTGCCACAGCCCTGAACGATGATCCGCAATTGACCACCAGATTGTGGCCCGGCAATAATCCGTTGCGCATCATTTGGGATACTCGTGGCGACCTGCCCACGCGATTGAGGGTATTCGACGGTACGGTGCCAACGTGGGTATTTACCACCGTTAAACACGCGCAGTACCCGAACGCAGCGATGTACCACTTTCCCGAGGGGAAGGCTCCGCTGCTTGCCATAGTTGCGCAAATGCGTGCAAGTGGGATACAGAGTGTACTTGTGGAGGGCGGTGCCCTTACCCATAAAACTTTTCTACAGGCAGGTTTATGGGATCAACTTGTGCGGATACAAACACCTTTTGTAGCGGGTGAGGGGACGGCGGTACCTGATGCTGAGGGGTTGGAAAAGCTGAGCTATCGTGTGCAGCAAGTGGGAGATAATCGTATCTTGCATGCTGAAAATCCACGCGGCACTTTCACACTATGATCTATTTGCTGCTTAGCATACTTACCTCGGTGCTCATTTTTGTGGCATTTAAGCTTATTGCGAAAAATCATGTGCCTGTGTTGCAGGCGATCGTGATCAATTATACGGTGTGTGTGATTGAGGGTTCTTTTGCTAATGGATCATTGCCGGACATGCGCGCTGTTGCGGCAAAACCCTGGTTCGAAAATACCTTGCTGCTCGGTGCGATGTTTATTTCAGTGTTTTATGTAACGGCGTTAACGGTGAAGCACAGCGGACTTGCGGTGGCTTCCATAGCGAATAAATTGTCGCTGATCATTCCGGTGGTGGCTGCGTATTTTTTATATGACGATCATTTTTCTTTCCTGAAGATTGCAGGCATATTGTTGGCGATGATCGCGGTAGTATTTACGGTGTATAAACCGGATACGGAAACGCACAAGCATGATTTCAGTTATTATTTTTTACCCCTGCTGGTGTTGATCGGCGGTGGAGCCATAGATACATTTACGAAATGGAATCAGGAAAATTTACTCGCGCCAGAAGATTTTAATGTGTATCTGGTGATGGTATTTGGCACGGCAGCAGGTTTCGGCTGGCTGATCGTGATCTATCGGTGGCTCAGGTTTTCAGAAAAAATAAGTCTGCGCACCATAGGCCATGGCTTATTGTTAGGCATACCCAACTATGGAACGATGTATTTTCTTTTGGCAGTACTCAACCAACCCGGTTGGAGCAGTTCGGTGGTTTTTCCGGTCAACAATATCGCTGTTGTTGCTGTTTCCTGTCTGGTGGCCATGGTTTTGTTCAAAGAGAAGCTCAGTAAATTAAATCTGACCGGCATTGCTTTATCGATGTTGGCGATATTTCTCATTATGCAAAGTATGTAGTATGCTTAACGAATTGGATGCCCTTAACCTGATCCGCAAAAAACGTTATCCCTACGTATTGGGGGGCACTTTATGTGTGCTTACCTGTCTGGCATTAACGATAGAATTTGTTGCCGGCGCTTCGCATAAATATTTATTCACCACCTTAGGTACGGAACTGTTATTTTATATGTTGGTGAATGCCATCAGTTGTTTGTTAGTGCCTGATATGTGGATACACGTAAAAAAGACCATCCCATTATACCTGGTCAATCTGGCTATCACTGGCGGTTTGATCTATTTGTTCATTGATGGTGCGGTGCGCGATCACCGGGCGTTTTTCCCGGCCCTTGGCGCATTGGTTTTTTGTTTCTTTGCATCCATGGTATTGATCATGGTGATCAGAATGGTAGCTTCATTTCTTAAACAGGAATAAACAGATTTTCATGCCTGTAAATATTATTGTAACCGGCGGAACCTTTGACAAGGAATACGATGAGATCAAAGGTCAGTTGTATTTTAAGGAAACCCACCTGCCTGAAATATTGCGCTTGGGTAGATGTACGGTGCCTGTGCATATTGACACCCTGATGATGATAGACAGTTTGCACATGACGGATGATGACCGTGCGCGCATTGTTTCGCATTGCGCGGAATGTTCGAATAAAAAGATCATCATTACACATGGAACAGATACCATGGTAGAAACTGCAAAAGTGTTGGCTGCAGCCGGACTTGAAAAAACGATCGTATTAACAGGGGCGATGATCCCGTATAAGTTTGGTTCCAGCGACGGCTTATTCAATATGGGATGTGCGCTATCTTATGTGCAAACACTGCCACCCGGTGTGTACATCACCATGAATGGTAAATGTTTTACCTGGGATAATGTGCGGAAGAACAGAGAGGAGGGTTTGTTTGAAGAATTGAATTAATACACACCTACAGAAAAGAAAACGGGAAGCAACTTACCGGATGATCCGTTGGGTTGCTTCCCGTATATGTTTTACGACTGTTGAGGCGATCACAACACGCCCGCAGCAGTTAATACTACTGTCAGTAGAATGATACCGATGATCCCATAAGTGAGGATGCGGTTATTGCGTTTATATTTTGCCAGTTCGTGCACAACAGAACGATGTTTGAACAGGCGTTCGATAGCAGTTTCTGTGCGGTGGAAGCTGGTTTCATTTTTCACAACGTAGTCGTAAGCACCTGCACGCATACACTCAACGGCTACATCGATCTTGTCCTGACCGGAGATCATGATGACATCGCATTCGTAATTTTTTTTCAGGTGTTCGAGTACTTCCAATCCATTACGCGCGCTTTTATTTACGGCATCCAGGTGAAAGTCGAGGATAACGATGCCCGGATTTTTGTCCATGTTGTCGTTACATTCTTCACCGGTGCTGTATTTATAGATTTCGAACTGAGGGTATTTGCTGCGCAGATGATCTTCCATCATTTGAGCGTGCATAGGTTCATCGTCTACAATAAATACTACTTCTTTTTTCATATAGCTGATTGGGTTTCTGATGACAATATTAAGCAATTTTTCCTATCACATCCTGCAGTTCGGCGAAAGCCTCAGTGCAACCTGTATCTACCAGGCTGATCAGTTGTGCAATGGAATCGGGGTTTTTTTGTTCGCCGGCGTATTCTTCGATACGGATCACGTTTTCGCGTAGCGACTCGATACCCATATAGGCCAGTTGTGGCTTTAGGGAGTGTGCGGTGGTTTTCAGATTGTTCCAGTCGCCGGCAGCATGCTGTTGCTTCATGGTTTCAATACTGGCCGGAGCGAGTTGGAGGAACATGTTGATATACTTGATCATTTTGGCCTTATCATTATTGGTAAAGGTTTCCAGGAAGGCCAGATTAATGCGGTTGTACGACTCCATGATGTGCGAATTTATAACGGAGAAATGGTTTTTGCTATTTTGTCTAGTAATTATTCTACATTGAAAGGTTTGCCCACAAATTCGTTCATGCCGCTTTCGAAGCATTTGTCGACCTCCGCCTTGATCACAGAGGCGGTCATGGCGATGATGGGCACGCTGTTCACATTGGCATCGGTGCTGGCGCGGATGGTTCTGGTGGCTTCATGGCCGTCCATTTCGGGCATCTGTATATCCATCAGCACCAGATCGTATCGCTGGGCATTTACTTTATCTACAGCCTCGCGACCATTACGGGCGATATCGACCTGAACACCCGGGATGGTGCTTTCCAAAGTGTCTACTGCAACCATCTGGTTGAATTCATTGTCCTCAGCCAATAAGATCCTGAGGTCGTGAAGGTGTCGTTTGGGTTTTTGATCGTTGCCGGTAGCATCTGTTTGTATGGCGGTTTCCTCCACCACATCATAGGGGAGGAAGAAACGGAATACCGAACCGCTGCCTACGGTGCT
>JAYRVB010000301.1:0-9841 GCA_041918775.1 Chitinophagales bacterium | reverse complement strand
GATAGCTATCGGGAGTGTGGGGATTGTGTTTGCGTGTTAAGGTGCGCGTTCATGTTTGCTTAAGATTTGAAGGTTAGCACCCTCCTTAATCTACCGCACCGCGACACCACCGCACCGCCGCACTGCCGCAGGCCGACCTCACTTTTACCGTATTCGGAGGTTCCACCGTATCTTTCAGGCGAAAATTCATAGTCATGTCTATTGCTCAACCGGATTTTGGGAAGGTAAAACGCGTTACCGTGCATACATTGCAGGAGATGAAAGACCATCAGGTGAAGATCTCCATGCTTACTGCTTACGACTTTTCCATGGCCAGGATACTGGATGATGCCGGTATCGATGTGTTACTGGTTGGGGATAGTGCCAGTAACGTGATGGCCGGGCATGAAACTACTCTGCCTATCACCCTCGATCAGATGATCTACCACGCGGCCAGTGTGGTGCGGGCCATAGATCGTTGCCTGGTGGTGGTTGACCTCCCTTTTGGTTCGTATCAGGGAAACAGTAAGGTGGCCCTCGACTCAACGATCCGCATCATGAAAGAATCAGGCGCCCACGCCGTGAAACTGGAAGGGGGGCGCGAAGTAAGAGAATCCATCGAGCGCATTTTATCCGCAGGTATCCCGGTAATGGGACACCTCGGTCTTACGCCGCAATCCATTTATAAGTTTGGCACCTATACCGTGCGTGCTACCGAAGAACAGGAAGCGCAAAAATTAATTGAAGATGCCATCCTGCTCGAACAGTTAGGTTGCTTTAGCATCGTGCTCGAAAAAATTCCTGCCGACCTGGGTGAAAAAGTAGCTAAACAATTACACATTCCGGTGATCGGTATCGGCGCCGGTGGTGGTGTTGATGGTCAGGTACTAGTGATGCATGATATGCTGGGCATCACCAAAGAATTCAAACCGCGTTTTCTCCGCAGATATTTAAATCTGTACGACGATATCAAAAAAGGTGTTTCACAGTATATCTCTGATGTAAAAGCTTCCGACTTCCCGAATGAAATGGAAGAATATTGATCGGCAACTTACTGTTTAGTTTTCCAAAGCACTAGTACCAATTTGCCATTTTCCGGAGTGGCACCTCCTAAAGCTGCATCAATGCACGCGGATCTGTATACTACCGATCTCCGGGTTGCGCAACGGGATGTCCCAAAATCCATTGTATTGAATATAGGTGGGCACTAAATATCCATCCACCACACCCATTCGCACATCCATGGATACATCAAAATCAAACACCGGCGTGAAATAACTTAAATGATACTCGCGGGCAACGATCTGCATTGTCTTTTTATCGAACCAGGTTGTGAGATTATTGATCACCACATCCTTCCCCTTCTCAGCTTCCGGTTTTTTCTGCACTGTGAACACATAACAATCTACACCGGTGGTGTATTTTTCCTGACGAATATCATACGTGTAAAATGGTTGCATCTCCGGACTGAAAATTTCCATTTTATTGCCGATCAAAGGAATACCTTCCACCGATCTTCCCGGATTAAAGATCAGGACCTTTAACTGCTCCTTGCGCTGTTCAAGATTTTCATCCATGTGTGCATTATTATCGGTTTCCACGATCTTACCGCAGATGGTATCTCTGTATAAAAAAATGTAACTGAAAATACCTGCTGTGAGGTAATTGAATTTACCGTGCTTATCAAAAAAATCACCGGTATGCACTTCAAAGGGAAAATCCATCCAGCGGCAGTTATGGTCGACATACTGATTCGTACGATTCGAATACATGGCCGTTACCAGATGCGCTTCATCAAACATCCTGACGGTGGTGCTACCCGCGTAGTGGATGCGCCTCAGGTTCTGGAATGCTGCGTAGAAACCTGTATCCTCCTGAATATAAGTGACAAAAGCCCCCACATCCAACCCTTCCTGCACGTCCATCACCACAAAACTGTCGAGGGTGATCATGTGCATGATCAAAGTATCCTCCTCCTGGCCATATGACCGACACGTGACCAACACGAAAAGGCTTAGGAACAGGCTTTTTGTAACTTTACGAAACATTGCGGCAAAAATACGACAATATGACACGTATCTTCATTCTCCTCTGCGCCTTCTTTGCTGGTCTGCTTGCAGCAAACGCTGCTACCTCTACCATCAGCGATTCCATTGATATACAGCATATCGAATTATCACTGGATATCACTGACTATGCCGGACAAACCATTCGGGGTTCTGCAGCCGTGCAATTGGTGGCGAAGGTGGATGGCATTGCTGAAGTGCCGCTCGATCTGATCATGACGGATGTAGATTCTGTGATCGATGCGGATGGACATAGTCTGTCTTTTACACATATCGGCGAGCTGCTTAACATCACGTTATTCAGTGTATTAAACACCGGCGAAGGCACTACCCTCAGGGTATATTACGGTGGTGAGCCGGCACAGGACGGAAGTTGGGGCGGTTGGTATTGGAGTGGTGATTACAGTTATCAATTGGGTGTAGGATTTGATGCCATTCCGCATAATTATGGCAGAGCCTGGTTTCCCTGCTTCGATAATTTTGTTGAGCGCAGCACTTACAGTTTTGCCATCAAGACGGCTCTCAATAAAAAAGCATTTTGTAATGGCATGTTGCAGGACAGCATAGTGGATCTGGATGGCAATATTACCTGGCACTGGTCTTGTGCACAAACCATTCCGAGTTATCTGGCCAGCGTTGCGGTTTCTACCTATGCAACTGTTTATGATGTTTATCCGGGACTGGAGGCTGATATTCCGATACAATTTGCAGCGAAAGCAGAAGATACCACCGACATGAAAAATTCCTTCATCAATTTGCACGGTGCGATGGATGCATTTGAATCGCATTATGGTGCCTATGAGTGGGATCGGGTAGGATTTACCGTAGTGCCTTTCAATGGTGGCGCGATGGAGCATAGTATGAATATCGCCTATCCCCTATTTGCTGTAAACGGCGGACTCACCTGGGAAACATTATATGCGCATGAATTGAGTCATCAGTGGTGGGGCGACCTGGTAACCACCAGTAAAGCGGAAGAAATGTGGTTGAACGAAGGATGGGCCGTGTTTTCAGAGCATTTATTCACAGAAGCCATTTATGGACATGATGCCTATATCGACGCAGTAAATGCCAATCACCTCGATGTCATTCATTATGCTGCCGCGAAGGACGGAAATAATTATTTTGCCATTAGTGATGTGCCACAAACACATACCTATGGCGCAACCACTTACAATAAAGGCGCTGCCGTTGTGCATACCCTTAGGGGATATCTCGGCGATGAGCTTTTCTTTTCTTGTATCAATAGCTTTTTAGAAGCAAATAAATTTACAGATATCACCGCTGCCGAATTACGCGATCATCTGACTACCTGTAGTGGAAAAGATATGACCGATTTTTTTGAAGATTGGGTATATCAACCTGGATCACTGGCTTTTGAAATTGATAACTTGGGTTTGGTAGATGCCAGCTATTATACCTTGTGTATTCAACAAAAGAGTAATCATGCAACGCATCTTGGAAACAATGTTCCTTTAACAGTTTACAATGTGGGTTATGATGGTTTGGTATACGATTCTATTGATGTAGTAATGAGTGGAGATAAAATGATGTTCGACTGGACACCTTTAATGATGTCGAATGTTTTTATCATTGATTACAGAAACAAATTAAACGACGCAGTAACACACGACGAGATCATGATCACAGGTACCGGTGATTACGACATGGAAAATGCACTCATCGATCTTGAGGTAACCTCATTTGCAGGTGAAGGATATTTATATGCAGAGCATTACTGGGTTGCGGCAGATCCATTTAAATTACCACATCCCGGTTTGCACGTGAACACGCAGCGTTATTGGCGCATCAGCGGTAACATGCATGGACTTACCGAAGTAGAGGCAAAAATGAATTACAATGGGCAGATGACCACGGGAGGCGGATACCTGGATAATGAGTTCATCACCAATAGTGAAGACAGTCTTGTGTTGCTTTATCGGAATGATAACGATAGCGACTGGCGCATTTACGAACATTATACCTTGAATACCTGGGGCAGCACCATAGATAAAAGAGGCACATTCGAATTGTCGGCACTTAATGTGGGCGAATATGCAATTGGCATTTACGATGCAGACATACCGGATATGCCCTTAGATACAAACAGCATGTGTCTTGATTACAGTGCAATACATGAGTCTGTTTTGGCAGGTATCACTGTTTATCCCAATCCGGGTAACGAAACATTGCAGATCCAGGTACCTCAATCGATGAATCAACATACGATATCCCTGATCGATTCATCAGGTCGCCGGGTATGGAGTTCGCTCATCACCCAACCAGAATTCAGCATTTCCACCGCAGAGTTACCTGCCGGAACTTATCAACTCTATGTTGAAAACGCCCGTTCTGAGCGGATCGCAGCCGAAAAGGTGTTGATTATGCACTAATATTGCGCAAATTCTTTTGCGTTATGAAAAATGTTACTGTGATCGGTGCCGGAACCATGGGCAACGGCATTGCACACGTGTTTGCCATGAAGGGGCATAAGGTTACGCTGGTAGACGTATCAGAACCGGCTTTACAAAAAGCGATCGCCACCATCACCACCAACCTCGATCGCATGGTGGCCAGGGAAAAGATCACTGCCGATGAAAAAAATGCCACACTTGCCAATATCACCACATATACCAATTTTGATCACAGCACACAGGCTGACCTGGTTGTAGAGGCTGCCACCGAGCGCGTTGATCTCAAATTAAAAATATTTACTGAACTAGATCAGATCTGTGCGCCACATACGATCCTTGCGAGTAATACCTCCTCTATTTCCATCACAAAAATTGCCGCTGCCACCAAGCGTGCCGACCGCGTGATCGGTATGCATTTTATGAACCCGGTGCCGGTAATGAAACTTGTGGAAGTCATTCGCGGATATGCCACCAGCGATGAAACCGCAAAAACCATCATGGAACTCAGTGCCGCATTGGATAAGGTGCCGGTTGAGGTGAACGACTATCCCGGATTTGTGGCCAATCGCATTCTCATGCCCATGATCAACGAAGCGATCTACACGCTTTATGAAGGCGTTGCCGGTGTATATGAAATTGATACGGTAATGAAACTGGGCATGGCTCATCCTATGGGTCCTCTGCAATTGGCTGACTTCATCGGACTGGATGTTTGCCTCAGCATCCTTAACGTACTGTACGATGGTTTCGGCAATCCAAAATATGCGCCTTGTCCATTATTGGTTAATATGGTCACCGCAGGATTCCTTGGTGTAAAATCAGGTGAAGGTTTTTATACCTATGCCGCAGGTTCTAAAGAGCTGGTAGTTAGTCCGCGCTTTACCAGGTGATCGTCTATTGTTTTCATTCATTCATACATGCCTATCGCATATTAATTTTTATTCATGACGCCCGTATTTGCCAAAGTATATAATCCGAACGAAGTACACTTTATGTCCGATGATTGCGAAAACCGCAATGAACCGCGTAAAGTATTGATGTGCACCCCCGAGCATTTTGCCATCGTAGATGTAAAAAATGTGTACATGCAGGGTCAAAAAGGAAATGTGAGCCGTGAAAGAGCCAACATTCAATGGGATGCGCTGCGCAATACCTACCTCGCCATGAAGAATCAAAAGATCATTGATGAGGTGTATGTGATCGACGGCATTGAAAGTATGGAAGATATGGTGTTCATCGCAAACCAGAGTTTTCCCTGGGTGATGTGGAACGGTGAAAAGATCGCCATTATGAGCCGCATGCGCCACGAAAGTCGACAGAACGAAATTCCATACGTTGAAGATTTTTATAAGGACCACGGATATAAGATCATCGAACTGCAAAGCAAATATCATTTTGAAGGCATGGGCGACCTGATCCCACATCCCGGAAAGCGATTATTGTATGGCGGATATGGTTTCAGAACCGATCGCGCTGCCTATGATGAAATTGCGCGCATTGTTGATGCCCCTATCATCACCCTAGAACTTATTAGCGAACATCATTACCATCTGGATACCTGCTTTTTCCCGTTAAATCATACCGAAGTGTTGATCGCACCCGATGCATTTTCACCGGAATCACTCAATATTATCCGTCGCATGTTTGAAGGTGTTTACGAAATTCCGGAAGAGGAAGCGATCGAAGGTTTTGCGTGTAACGGGCACATGATCTATGGCAATAACAAAAACACCTCAGCAGCGGTTATCCAACGCGGAAACCCTGTATCCCTGAATATCCTCCAACAAAGCGCCACACAGGTATATGAAATTGATACGTCAGAATTCATGAAAAGCGGCGGATCGGTGTTTTGTTTGAAGATGATGGTGTATTGAGGGTGAGTGGGTCAGTGGGTGAGTGGGTGAGTAGTGTAGGATAGCGCTATGAAGTTTTAGGTAAATAACACAAAACTTTTCGATTTATCTACCTTATCAAAAAACAGATAACCTTACGGAAGTCCTGTGTTTTGATTAGCTGAATATTTCCTTTTAATCACTACCCTTTCAAAATGCCCCTGGCAAAATACCGCAGTGCTTCTACATGATACCATTTACTCTCCTTCGATGGAATAAGTTTTCTGCACTTTCTACTGGTTGGAAAAAGGGAATAGGAGAACTCGAGCGTATAGGAGAGTTGTCGAGTAGATGGCTTGCAAGTTGACGGGTATCAAGTGATTTCGTATTTTTGAGGTGCGACCTTTATGAAGAAAATATTTATTACAGGAATAGGCACTGACATTGGTAAGACCATTGCTTCTGCAGTGGTGGTGGAGGCTTTGCAGGCTGATTACTGGAAGCCGGTACAAAGTGGTGGATTACAATATTCTGATACACAACGTGTGCAAGATCTGATATCGAATTCGAAAAGTGTTTTTCATCCTGAAGCTTATCGACTGCAACAGCCTTTGTCGCCGCATGCGGCAGCGGCCATTGATGGGGTAACGATTGATGTGCAGGCCATGCGGATACCGGAAACTATGAATACACTGGTGATAGAAGGTGCCGGTGGACTTATGGTGCCATTGAATGATCATCACCTCATTCTCGATCTGATCAAACGTACGGAGGCGGCTTGTATACTGGTGTCCCGAAATTATCTGGGCAGCATCAACCATACTTTACTCACACACAGTGTCATGCAGGCGCATCAGATACCCATCCTGGGCATTTTATTTAATGGCCCGGAGAATAACGCAGGTGAAACCTTTATTGCCCAATACACACAATCTCCCATACTCGGCAGAATAGAACAAGCTGATGTGATTGACAAACCATTTGTAAAAAGGCATGCCGAATTGTTGCGTAAACGCATGCAACAACTCAAGCTGATCTGATGCGTCCCGACGGTCCTATCTGGTATCCATTTACAAGCATGCTGCATGCGCCGGAGCCTATTCATGTAGTTTCCGGGAAAGGCGCATTGATACATACCGCCGATGGCCGATCTATTATCGATGCGATCAGTAGCTGGTGGACCAATATTCATGGACATGCACATCCTTATCTGCAACAACAACTCAATGCCCAGTTCGGACAATTAGAACATGTGATTTTTGCAGGATTTACGCATACACCTGCTTTACGTCTGGCAAGCAGGTTGACAGAATGGTGCGGGCCGGGATTCACAAAATTATTTTTCAGTGATAATGGCTCCACTGCTATTGAAGTAGCACTGAAAATGGCGTTGAAATACCACAGTAATCTTGACACAGGCAGGCATCGTGTCATTGCGTTCGAACAAAGCTATCACGGCGACACCTTTGGCAGTATGAGTGTGAGCGAACGCGATGCTTTTACCGCAGCATACAGCGATAAATTATTCGATGTAACCTTCATCACCCCTCCCCTCCCCGGTCGCGAATTGACGTGTATGCAACAACTCAGTCGCGCCGTTGCACAAAACGATGTGGCAGCAATCATTTTTGAACCGCTGGTAATGGGTGCCGGTGGTATGCTCATGTATGAGCCGGACGCATTGGATGCTGTTATTGAATTCGCGCATCAACATCAAATCCTATGCATTGCCGACGAAGTGATGACCGGCTTTTACCGCACCGGTAAAGCGCTGGCCACTCATCATTTACAACATAGTCCTGACATTATTTGTCTGAGTAAAGGCATCACCGGAGGTAGTATGGCATTAGGTGCAACCGTTTGCACTGAAGCTATCTTTAACGCATTTTATACCGACGACAAAACCAAGGCGCTGTACCATGGTCATAGCTACACCGGAAATCCGCTGGCGTGCGCACTTGCAAATGCAAGTCTCGACCTGTGTATGCAATCCGGATTTCAATCTTCAGTTGACCGCATTTGTGAAAAGCATCATCAATTCGCAGCCAAACTAACCGAATTCGGAACAGGAGCGCATCCGGTGATCAGCAATCTGCGCCAATGCGGAACCATCCTCGCCTTTGATGTGATCAGTCGCGAAAAAACCGGATACTTTAATAGTATACGTGATCGATTGTATGCTTATTTTATTGAGCGCGATATACTATTGCGGCCGCTGGGGAATACTTTGTATATCATGCCGCCTTATTGTATTTCAGATACCATGCTGGATGGTATTTATGATACGATACTCGATCTTTGCAGAGAAATCCAACAGGATACATTCGCCTATTAATCCCACTCCGGCTTTTTCTTCTCTAAAAAAGAGGCAATACCATATTTACAGTCCCGGGTAGCGCGCGCCTCCGCATTTTTTTGCGCGGCATACGCTAATGCCTCATCAAGCGACATTTCCTGTATGACAGCGATCATTTGTTTGGTTGATTGTAGTGAAAGTCTGCTGGTTTGTTCAATTAGGTCGTTGCACAATGCATCCACTTTCGCGCCAATGAAGGGCTGTTCTATTACGCCATTGATCAATCCCATTTGGTGCGCAGCCTCTGCCGAGATCAGTTTACCGGTAAGCAACAATTCTCTTGCGTTGCGTTCATTTACTTTGCGCAATAAAAACACCATCACAATAGCCGGAATAAATCCGATCTTCACTTCTGTATAACCAAATTGCGCTTCTGGTACAGCAAAGGAAAAATCACATACCGTTGCCAGGCCACAACCACCGGCTATGGCATGCCCTTCTATTTGCGCGATCACCGGTTTCGACATGGTGTAGATCTGTTTATACAAACCCATCAGAAATTCTGAATCCGCCAGGTTCTTTTCATAAGTATTTTCTTGCAGCGATTGTAAGTACTCAAGGTCGGCACCGGCGCTAAATACTTGACCTGCCGCACGCAGCACCACCACTTTCACCATAGGATCCTGATCTGCCTGAGTAAACGCATACCTTAACTCTTCAACCAACATGGCATTGAATGCATTGCGTTTATCCGGTCTGTTGAGCACGATATCTGCTCGCTTACCGCTGACTGTATAGGTGATCTTATAAAGTTCCATGCGTCAAAAATCAATTTTGTAGTAGAACAAAGGTAAAAAGCCTAACTGATACTCTTCTTTTACCGGGCTGGCAGCAGGATCTGCCGGATTGGGCGCATAGGTTAGGCCAAGTACGTTCTGAATGTTCAACACATTCACCAGATCCAAAGCGATCTCATGTGTAATGCCGCGCTTTTTTGAATTGATGCGATACGCCAACTTGAGGTCGAAACGGAAATAATCTTTCATACGGATCGTATTCGTCAATGAATCGATATAGATCAATTCCTTTGCTGCGACGGTGGCAAGCGTATCTACAGGAGATGTTAAACGTCCGCCTGCATAGGTCAGTTTTACACCGGTGGTCAATACATTGCGCTCGCTGATGGTAAATTCATAACCACCCAAAGCATTCGCAGCAAAATTGCCATTGAAATCCGTGCTGCGCTCAATACCG
>JAYRVB010000300.1:0-1813 GCA_041918775.1 Chitinophagales bacterium | reverse complement strand
TGCCCTCTGTGTCCCTGCCTTTAAACTTTACCAGGATACGAATCAATTACGTGCTAACAGGAACTATTGTAAAAAATTAGTCATGCGATTGATTGGATATATCTTTTCTTGTCTGCTCGAACCTATCCGCCCTAAAAAAACCAATTGGAGACACCTATAAATACAAGGCCACAAAGGGCACTGAGAAGACACAGAGAACACGGAGAAAATGCAGGTAAAACATTTGATGTATTCCTCTGTGCTCTCTGTGTCTTCTTCGTGCCCTCTGTGTCCCTGCATTTAATTTTCAACAGGATTTGAGCTCAAGTACCGGCTCATCATTTCAACTTCACCTGCATTAACACCGGTTGATGATCTGAATAATCGAAACCCATATCAATGGTTTTTATTTTTTTCAATTCGATATTCGGTGAGATCAAATAAAAATCAATGATCGTTCTAAAAGTATTCGCATCAAGCGGCGTTTCCAAATGCCTGTTTGTTGGCACATCCGGGTCATAGGGCCATAACCAGCCTTCTGAGGCGTAATCAAACGACATGCTCGGCGGCATAAATCCATCATATCCGGATACCGGTTTAAACTTATCAAACTGAAAATTCGGCGGACACTGGTTCCAATCGCCACCGGCAATTACATAATTCCCCTTCGCGTATTCGGCATCCACAAATTTTTTCAAAAACTGCATTTCGCCATCTTTAATTTCTCCTGTTTCATCATACGCTGAATTGTGGGTATTAATTAAAATCAGTTCTTTGCCACCTACCATCGGATAGCGCTGCGCCAGAAAACATCTGTCGAGGAAAAAGATACGCGTTGGCCAAGGAAATTCGCCCGGATACTGATGTCGAACAGACTCCGAAGGTGCATACCTGCCATAAGTAGCCACACCTCCATACACCTGACCCATCGGTCGCGTATACGGTACCGGTACAAAATTGACATCATAATTTAATCCGAATGACGAACTGAAACCTTTCAATATATGATTCAATTCGCGATACATATCCACATGATAACTCCTGCGCGAATCGCGATCGATCTCCTGGATCAAAATAAAATCCAAACTGTCATTTGCTTCGATCAGTTTGCTGATACCATCAAAATATGCGTTCCATTTTTCCTCCGGCGCACGAACGGTTTTTCCGCCATCATAGAAAAAATCCATTTCCTTTCCCAAACCACCATAGCCGATATTCCAGGTCATCAGTGTCAGCACCGAATCCATGGTCACCGACTCGGCCGCTTTGCCCTTGATATCCACTTTTTCTGCAGACCCGGGTTCGGGTTTGTATTCAGTGATCGTTCCGTAAATGATCATACAAGCCAGATAAAGCACCACGGCCACAAGCAGCCATCCGGCTACCTTAAGGATGGGTTTGAATCGTTTCATGCGGTGAAGATAAACCGATTGTCGCTGAGGTGGAGGCAGCTATCCGCATTAAATTTGTATTTTCGACACCATGCAACACCAAACCAGCTCCTGGAAACAACAGGCAGGACAAGAAATTTTTGCACAATCCTGGCTCCCTGATGCAGCACCAAAAGCCGCTTATGTGATCGTGCACGGACAGAGCGACCACAGCAGCAGATTTGAAACCATGGCCCGCTGGATGGTCCAACAAGGCTTTGCCGTATATGCCGCCGATCTGATCGGTCACGGCCGCTCAGGTGGTAAACGCGGACACATGCTACATTTCGATGAATACCTCGAAACTGTAGATGTATTATTGGATAAGGTCATTCGCGAACAAAGTGGTTTACCGATCTTCCTGTATGGTCAAAGTATGGGAGGCAATGTGGTGATCAACTATG
>JAYRVB010000299.1:0-1788 GCA_041918775.1 Chitinophagales bacterium | reverse complement strand
GTTGGTTCGAAATAAGGATAACCGACACTACTCCATAGCCTATTTGTAGGTTTTACCATGTCACAAAATGCCATAATCCAATCACAAAATTTGCCAACTATACCCTACCTTTACATAAGCTAAGGGTTTTAGCGCGCGATTTATGGGACTTACATTACAGAAAGGCCAAAGTCCTTCGACAGAAGGCATATTATTTTTGATTCGACAGCAGGAAGACCTGGCGCATCCTGTATTACAGCCGTATAAGTCGATTTTGGAAAAGAAGCTTTCCGCAGTAGAGAACGGCCCCGCCATGTTTTATCATGCAGATACCATTATCTGGGTTGTGCCCATGAAACCCTTGAGCACAGATACCCGCCTTGGTGACCAACTGGAGGAAATGCGTGTTAAAGGGGGTCACATTTTCAAACGAATCAATGCAGAAAAACACCAAAGCATGACCCTCATCAGGCCAAGCACCTCTTTTAGCAAGGAGGAGGTATTAGCCTTTGCGGAAGGGATGGCCCTTAGTGCCTATCAGTTCCTCAAGTATAAATCGGAAAAGAAACCACATAGCCTGCAAACGATCTTTATTGATGACGCGGGCATAGATCAGATCGAGTTGGATGAACTCAATAATCTGATCGAGGCCAATCATATTGCCCGCAATTTGGGCAACGAACCCGTGATCTCCCTCAATGCAGTGCAATTAGCTGAGTATGCAACAGCCCTGGGCAGAACCTGTGGCTTTGATACAGAAGTGCTGCACAAAGCACAGATTCAGGCATTGCGCATGGGTGGTTTGCTGGGCGTGAATGCCGGTAGCAGTGTGCCGCCCACATTCAGCATCCTCACCTACAAACCGGAACAAGCCACCAATTCCAACCCTATTGTTTTTATCGGCAAAGGCGTGACCTACGACACCGGTGGATATAGTTTAAAAACCGGCGGGTCGATGCCGGGCATGAAAATGGATATGAGCGGTGCTGCCGCGGTAATTGGTGCGATGTATGCCATTGCCTCCAATAAGCTGCCCATCCATGTGATCGGACTTATTCCTGCCACCGACAATCGCGTGAATGCTGATGCGATCGTGCCGGATGATGTAATAACCATGCATGACGGCACCACTGTTGAAGTATTGAATACAGATGCTGAAGGCCGGCTCATCCTTGCCGATGCACTCAGTTATGCAAAAAAATACAACCCTGATCTGGTGATCGACCTCGCAACCTTGACAGGAGCTGCAGCGGTGATCACAGGTTCACTTGGTTCGGCGCTCATGGGCACGGATACCGTTTACCGTGAAACCTTAAAGGCCAGTGGCGAACTTACCTACGAACGTGTATGGGAAATTCCATACTGGAAGGAATACGCAGATATGCTGAAAAGCGATATTGCCGACCTCAAAAATATTGGAGGCACTGTAGGTGGTAGTGCAACTGCCGGAAAATTCCTCGAACACTTTACGGATTATCCATGGCTACATCTTGACATCGCAGGACCCGCCATCCTTAAAGAGGATGAGGCCTACAAGCAAAAAGGGGCAAGTGGTGTTGGTGTGCGTTTACTTTATCATTTCGCCAGACAGATCTCTAAGGCGTAAACCGCAACATCTTCGCGAAATCATTCATCATCCTCCGCTTTGGGTGCGAGGTCTTGTTTCTTTTGGAAAGGATTTTTTCCCTTATCCTTGTTATTTAGAATATTCAATACCAGGCCACCTTCCGTAAATACCTTGTTGTTATGTGTGCCATCGGGTTCGAAATACAATTGTGTAAGCAAATTGATCTCAAATCCAACTCTGCG
>JAYRVB010000298.1:0-2354 GCA_041918775.1 Chitinophagales bacterium | reverse complement strand
TCGGTTTGCCGGATAGTGCTTCGCGCAATATCAAAGGTGAAGTATTGTATCGAATAGACAAGGTACCGAGTGCAGGTGCTTTTGCTTTGCAGACAGAGGCCGTTACCTATTCATTAAGCAGTCAGCTTCGTAAAAAAGCTGCTTCACAATTATATGTGCAGGCACATTACAGAACTTTGCGCATTGCCGATACAGCTTTAAGTACACTTGACCCGGAAAACACCTTATTAGGCAGGATACAACATATCGGCACTGTAAGAAAAGGATTCATCACCACTGATGTATTGTATGAGATCGGCACAGGTCGCGAACAACAGCGGAGTTATACTTACGTGGAAACAGAACCCGGCACAGGTCTGTATAGCTGGAATGACTACAATGGAAACGGTGTGCAGGAACTCGATGAATTTGAGATCGCTGTATTTGCCGACCAGGCGAACTTTATCCAGGTATTTGTTCCAACAGACACCTATATTCAAACGAACACCACGAATGTGAGTTATGCTATCGGGATAAATCCAAAAATATTGTGGCACAATCAAAAAGGGCTGGAAGGTGCATTAAGTAAATTCAGTATTCAATCCAACCTGCAACTCAATAGAAAAGTATTTGATGATCAATCGGCTGATGCATACAATCCGCTGACAGAGATCGAAGATAGCTTATTGGTAAGTGCGGCTAGCTATTGGGTAAATACCCTCTATTTCAATCGCGCCTCGCCGGTATTTGGAATTGATTATACGTATATCAGCAATTATACCAAACAGATCATTACGGTTGGGCCTGAGCGCAGGGGTAAGCAGGAACATAAGGTCACCCTGCGTTATCGGCCGGCAAAAACCATTACCCTGAATGGCACCTGGTATACCGGTAGCAAACACTATCTGGCCGATGCCTTTAGTTCGAGAAACTATACAGTGCCTTATACCACCTATGAACCGAAGCTGACGTATAATTCTTCAGGAAACATTTTCAGAGGCAGCATCATCTTTCAACTAACGCAGGGAAAAAATACCGAAGGTGGCGAAATACTGAACAGCAAATCAGGCACTTTAGACCTGCGTTATAGTGTGGTTAGTAAGAGTACGCTGATCGCAAAATTCAGTTATGTACAAATTCAATTCACGGGTGATCCGGATACACCGGTTGGGTATGCTATGTTGGAGGGATTGCAAAATGGCAATAATATATTATGGAGCCTCAATCTGGATCGCAAGTTGTCGCAAGTGATACAACTTACTGCAGGTTATGAGGGAAGAAAAACGGGCGACAATCCTATTACCCATATAGGTAGATTACAAATGCGCGCTGTGTTTTAATTGTGTTCTCCATTTTATAACAAAACTTTCACAATTATTAACATGGGTTGTTGCGTATTTCGGGTAGATTTGAAAAAACTCATTACCGATGGACGCAACCGTAAACTCGATCAACTGGTTTGAAATATCTGTAGCAGATATTAAAAGGGCCAAAGCATTCTACGAAAACATTTTTGCAATTACTATGGATGAAATGGAGATGCTGGGCAATTTCATGGCATTCTTTCCCTGGGAAAATGGCAGTGGAAAAGCAAACGGCGCACTTGTACAGAGCCCGGACCATACACCAAGCGCTGATGGTGTGAAATTATACCTGAATGGAGATCCCGACTTAAGTGCTGTACTCGACAGAGTGCCTGCTGCAGGCGGACAGGTGATCATGCCCAAAACCTCCATTGGTGAAGGCATGGGATTCATGGCCTTTTTTATCGATTCCGAAGG
This sequence comes from Chitinophagales bacterium, assembly GCA_041918775.1. Lineage (GTDB taxonomy): Bacteria > Bacteroidota > Bacteroidia > Chitinophagales > BACL12 > UBA7236. The sequence continues at coordinate 594 of JAYRVB010000298.1, read as the reverse complement.
CAATGTTATGGGCCTGCATAGCAACGGTTGATGGTCGGTATTTGCATATGCCCGAGGTATGATACCTTTGTCGTATGGATATCAGCATAAACACCCCTGCCCTGCTTTTTCCGGCTATCAGTCTGGTCATGTTGGCCTACACGAACAGGTTCATGGCCTTGAGCAGTGTTGTACGTAAATTGCATGATGAATATGAAGCCAACAAGTCAAATCGCAACCTGCCGCTTCAGATCAAGAATTTACAATATCGTATAAAACTGGTGCGCAGGATGCAATTTTTTGGGGTGACCAGTTTCCTGGTGGCCTTGGTGTGCATGTATCTCATTTACGCAGATGCCTTGCAGGCAGCACAGATCACTTTCGCCGTATCGATGCTCCTGTTTGGGATCAGTCTGGTGATCTCTCTGATAGAGATCATGCAAAGCACACGCGCCCTTGAGCTTGAACTTTCAGATATGGAAGATGAAGATGCCAGTGGTGGACTGGTCAACTATATCAAAAAACATCTGTGATCCCCGGATATTATTTATTGTCGGTGAGCTGATCGCTGAAATAAATATCTGTAAGCTGACCTTTGTAATCCAGCAGTTGTTG
>JAYRVB010000297.1:0-4761 GCA_041918775.1 Chitinophagales bacterium | reverse complement strand
GCAGCGCAGCGACCTCCCGCCCCAGCGGGAACTGCACAACCGCACATCCCCACGACCCCACATCCACACACCCACCCTTCCACACCCCCACACATCCACACTCCCACACGCTGCTTTTGCCTATCTTTACTACATGATCCGGAGCCTCTCCTCTTTGCTTATCGGCGCAGTAGCATCCACCTGCTTGTGGTTCTCCTGCGATGAGCCTTTAACGGAGTTTCCGGCGCCTGAATATCCTTATGCGTATTATCCGCTCGACAGTGGACGGTATACGATCTATCAGGTGGATTCCATTATTTACAACGAAACTTTTGCCAATGATACTACCTCCTGGCAGGTGAAGGAATTGGTTACGGATACATTTTTCGATCTGGAAGATCGTCTGAATTATCGCATCGAACGATACCGCAGAATGGATGATACGGAACCCTGGCAATTGGTAAATACCTGGCATGCTTTGTATTCCGATGGTAAGGTGGAAAAAATTGAGAATAATCTGCGCTTTATCAAGCTCGCTTCCCCATTGCGCAAGGATGTTTCCTGGGATGGAAATATATATCTGGGTGGATTGGAGGATATCCCTTTTGATTATGAATGCAATCGCCTGAGTTATTATGAGGGATGGGATTATAGGTATACCACAGTAGAAACCGGATATACCCTTGGTACGTTATTTTTTCCTGATGTGGTCACCATTACGCAACAAGGTGATTCCAATCTGATCTGGTACGACTTTGCGCGCGAAGTGTATGCGCGTGATGTGGGACTCGTGTTCAAAGAATTTTATCATTACTATACGCAGGATTTTAGTTGTCCGACCTGCCCTTGGAATGATAGGGTGCAATGCGGATACAGTGTGCGTATGCAATTATTAGAATACCAATAGTATGCGTTATTTTTTTAGTGCGATCATTTTATTGATGCAACTGTCCCATGCAGTGGCGCAAGTGCCGGGCGAGTTGCAAAAAACATGGGTGTATTTTACCGACAAACCGGATGCGGAAATTTCCATGCAACATCCGGAAGATTTTTTATCGCCACGTGCCCTCGAACGTCGCACCCGTCAACGTATTGATATTGATATCAGTGATGTGCCGGTTTCTGCAGAGTACGTGCAAGCACTGGTAGATCTGGGCATGGAAATAGATCAGGTGAGTAAATGGTTCAATGCAGTGAGTGTGTACGCCACACCTGAACAATTGATCAGTGTGCAACAATTGCCCTTTGTGGGCAAAGTGGAAGCGGTAAAGAAATATGCCATCCTCAATGAACAACTTACGCCACTAAATACCAGTGTTTTTTATCGACAGGGCGCGACAGAAGAAATTACTGCGCAATTAGGATACGCTGCAGGACAGATCGAACAGATCAACCTTGATACTTTATTGGAAATGGGATTAAGCGGTGATTCCATGATCATTGCCGTGTTGGATGCCGGTTTTTTTGGAGTGGATACTGCGCACCTGTTCAGCAGTTTTTGGGATAAGGATCAAATACTTGGCTATTATAATTTCCCTGAACACAATGATCAGGTATTTAATATCTGGAGTGGCTATCACGGCAGTTGGGTAATGAGCGTGATCGGTGGCGATATAGATAGCGTGTTCAGTGGTTCTGCGCCTGATGCGTGGTTTTATTTATATCGCACAGAGATCGCAGAAACAGAATATGTTGTGGAGGAAGACCATTGGCTTGCGGCAGCCGAACGCGCAGATAGCGTGGGTGCAGATATTATCAATTCCTCCCTGGGCTATACGGAATTTGATGATGCGGCAGAAAATCATACTTGGGATGACCTCGATGGAAATACAACGGTGGTGACCAACGCAGCGGATATGGCTGCATCCAAAGGTATACTGGTATGTAACAGTGCCGGTAATCTCGGCGCGAGTCCGTGGTACTATGTATCCATGCCTGCGGATGGCGATTCTGTGTTCACCATCGGCGGTGTGGATATTGATAGTGTGCATGCTTCCTTTAGCGGCTATGGACCAACCGCTGACGGTCGATTGAAACCCAACGTGGTGGCATTGGCCAGTAATTCTGCATGTCTGTCGCCGGATGGTTATGTGACCTGGTTGAGCGGAACATCCTTCAGCTCACCCCTGATCGCAGGAGCATGTGCCACTTTATGGCAGGAATTTCCGGAAGCAACCAACATGGACATCCTCCACGCTGTTGAACAAAGCGCGCATTTATATACGACTCCGGATTATGCCATGGGCTATGGCATTCCTGATTTTTTTAAGGCCTATACTTTGTTGGATTCACTATTTCCGGATATCCCGGTGGACACTACCGGCGACACCACCATCATTGATACCACGGTCGTTGACACCTTAGAGGACACCACTACCACCGCAATTCTCAACCTGAGTCCATATATGTCAGGCGAAACTTTTACCATTTTCTAACAATCCGCACTCAACCATGAAGCTATTTTAGCTGTTTATACCATGCAAGGTGCCTTAATGCATCAGGAAACGCTCTACCTGACCAAAGACCTGCGATCATCCGTCACCATGGATGTGGGTTCATGGAGCAGGGGTGTGTATTGTGTGGTGTTGCGAGCAGGACCTTACCATAAAACCGTGCAGATATTTATAGAATAGACAGATGTTGAACCGATCATTGCGAAGTATTTTTTTGTGTGTAGCCATCGCGTGCAGTATACCATTGCATGCGCAACAAAACTATTGGGTGTATTTTACCGATAAAGCGCAAACACCATTTGCCATCGATCGTCCACAGGAATATTTATCGCCCGAAGCAATTTCCAGAAGAACACGCCATGCGATATCCATTCGCGAAGCGGATCTGCCGGTTGACCCTGCGTATGTTGCGGCGGTGCGACAAACAGGCGTTACAGTTCGGGTAGTAAGTAAATGGTTGAATGCGGTAAGTGTGCAAGTACAGGATCCTGCGCAGTTGGCAGTGCTCAGCAGCCTCCCATGTGTGCACCACATGGCGCCGGTGCAGCGATACGGCAAAGCACAACCCTTAACGCCCGACAACACACAACCCTATTATCGTTCAGCATCTTCCAACGATCTGGGAAATACATCGTATGGTGCATCAGACAATCAGGTGAAAATGATCGGCGTAGATTTTTTGCATAGCATGGGTTATCGCGGACAAGGAATAACAATTGCCGTACTCGACGGCGGATTTTATGGTGTGGATGTCGGTGCAGGATTTTCAAGTCTGCATGCGAAAGACCAGATCAAAGGGGTATACAATGTACCTGATGCAAATGAAGAGGTATTTGTTTCCACTACCCATGGCAGCAATGTATTGTCCATTATGGCAGTGGATATGCCCGGCACCTATATCGGCAGCGCTCCGGATGCAGATTATTGGTTGATCCGTACCGAAGTGACCGAATCAGAATTTGTGATCGAAGAAGATTATTGGCTTGCAGGTGCCGAATTTGCAGATAGCATCGGTGCAGATATTATCAATTCTTCCTTAGGCTACACCACTTTCGATGATAGCCTTCAGGATCATACCTATGCCGATATGGATGGCAATACCACGGTGGTCACCAAGGCTGCGGATATGGCAGCTGCGGCAGGTATATTGGTCGTAAACAGCGCAGGAAATGAAGGGGATAGCGACTGGCATTTTATCGGTGCACCCGCCGATGGCGATAGCGTGTTCACGATCGGTGCGGTGGATGGAAATGGCCTGATCGCCGCTTTTAGCTCAGTAGGGCCAACGTTTGATGGCCGTTTAAAACCAAACGTAGTTACACAAGGAGATGATGCGGCAGTCGTGTCGATGGACGGCTGGGTGGGCTATGGAAGTGGAACCTCTTATGCCTCACCGCTGATGGCCGGCGCCTGTGCAAGTTTAATGTCGGCATACCCGGAACTCAGCAATATGGAAGTGATCGAATTGGTACAGGCCACAGCCGATCGCGCAGCATTCCCCAATAACCAATACGGATACGGCATTCCAAATCTGGCAAAAGCATTCATCGAAAAAAGTGGGGTAAATATCTCCGCCGATCAATTGGTGACAGTATTGCCTAATCCTGCTGAAACGGAGATCACTGTATTTATCACAGGTGCCGAAGACGCACAGGCAGTCGTGTATTTGTGCGACGTGACCGGTAACAAGCTCGCGATGGAAGAAGTGCGACTGCGCACAGATGCGGTATCAGCAGTGAAATTCATTGGTCTGGAGCAACTGGCTGCAGGTGTATACTTCGTGCGTCTGGCGGGCGATGCCTATAGCGAGACACATGAGATCTTTGTGCGTTGACGCTGTTTGTCTGCGTTTTGTGCACGTTCGTCGGTATTTAACATATATTCATCAAAAAAATATCTGCCATCCGGTAAACCTGCCGTTACTTTGCAGCGTTATTCAGGTTGGTATATGAAAACTCAATTGCTTGCACTGTGTTTGCTTCTCTCAGGAATTGCAGCAGCACAGAATTCCTTTACGATAAGCGGATATGTAAAAGACGGTTCCACGGGTGAAGACCTTATCGGCGCTAATGTGTACTTACAGAACGATGTAACCACAGGCACATCCACCAACCTCTATGGTTTTTACTCACTTACCTTACCGGAGGGCGACTATAAAGTGGTGTTCAGTTTTATCGGATACCAGGATCAGGTGCAATCGATCTCCCTGATTGCAGATCAACGAGTAAATGTTGCCTTACAACAGGGAGAATTATTGGAGGAAGTAGTGGTAAAGGCAGAACGCGGTGATCAGAATATCAACAGCACCGAAATGGGCACGGTGGAATTG
>JAYRVB010000296.1:0-2333 GCA_041918775.1 Chitinophagales bacterium | reverse complement strand
TATCCCGAAGCTTAGAGACTAGCTATTCTGCTGAATATCAGCATGTTACGCTATAGGCCGCGTATAGACATTTCCTTACATCATATCAGTTATTTAAAGGAGGCAAGCAGCTTGTGTTACCCGGGAAATTACCCTGTAAACCCGCTCTGGATACGGATATCCTACTAAATCAATCAATTTAGAATGAATTTAATTAGCTGAAGCCTTGACCTCCATCGTCAGATTCCTTACAAATAATAGTACCTTTGACTTGCGACTATTTTGTCTGTCTAGACACACACACATATGCCCATTATTTACCAATTGGTAAAAACCCTGACTCCAAAAGAATTGGAGCTGATTACTGCATTGCCATTGCAAGACAGAGAGCGCGATGTATTGCAGGTAATGATCCAATTGAACACCAAGGTATTTCCATCGTCATCTGTTTGCAAAAAGCTCAATCTGAATTCATCTCATTTAGATAAGATCAATTCTATCCTATTCAGAAAAGTAATTGAATGTGTTGCCGGCACGAATATCTATGATCAGGTGCAATTTCTTGATCAAAAGAATGGCATGTGGAATGCATCGCTACGCCTGCTTAAGCAATACGAACAAAAACAACTTGAAGAGAAACCCGATCAGCATGCAGCAGCATTTACTTTTTATCGGTTCTACTTTGAGTGGATGATGTCTATAGCGAATGCCATCACCAAAGATGAAGACATTGATCGGATCGTACAAAAACTACTCACCTATTGCCCGAAGGCCGCTTATGAAGAAACACAATTATGGATCAAGATCGTGCTGTTCAGAAAGGAGATCAACAACAGCACCACCAAAGCATCCTACAGCGATCCGAAGGTATTAGCGCAATTACATGAAAAATTGCACGACCTCATTTATGAAGCAGATGTGATCAAATCAGCCACCTGTTTATATAAATCGAAGCTCGCAGGTATACTTTTATGCAACCTTACGAGAAACTTTACTCAGAGTCGCGTATATATTTCTGAGATCAACGATTTGTTTACCGCATACCGGGAGGCATTTACTGAGACAGAAATGCTGATCGCACAGTGGCATTACGGGCAGATCTTGTTTTTCAGCAGTAAGTTTGAGGAAGGGTTTGAAGTATATCACGGTTTGTTTTCGAAGATCAACCTCCGTGAAACCATGCGATGGTATGTCTATATCGCAGAATATTATCAGATCTGTCTGGTGACCGGTCATTATGAAATCGCGAATGAGATCTGCAAAGAGTATTTTACAAAATTCTTTGACGACAAGAACGGTAGTTTTTACTTGTCGGCTTTGATCCAATGCGTGAAGTTACTTATTCATACCAATCGGTTCGATGAGGCAGAATTGAAACTGGAGGAGCTCAACAAACTCACGACCAAAACATCATCACTTCAATTTCAATTTGCACTCCGCGAATTAACTGTTGCCTTTCACTATCTGAAAGGGAATTACAAAACGGCTTTGAGCTTAGCAGAAAAGAACCTCAAATTCATGCGATCAAAACGCATTCACTATCTGATCCCTGAATATACGTTTCATGCCCGCCTGACCAAGGCATTCATCAAACGCAAACTCAAGCAAAAACCACTTACCGAAGAAGACGAGCAAATGTTTGTTGCCATGCAGCAGGGCACCATGGCGCAATATGGCATTTTATTAAAGCGACTGGAAACAGCCCACAATTAAACCGTGAGTTTCCCTGCCTGCATACGCCTTTGTATCAGCTTTGTAATTTACCTTCACAGTAAGCCTGGAGGATCTTTAATGCGATCTCCATATCCTTACCCATCATTTTGGGCAACATGCGACCGAGCATTTTGGCAAAACCACCACGTTTAGTGAGTCCGCTGATGGTCCATTTTACGGCGATCTGACCCTCCTTCAATTCTTCCAGCGTGAAGGCAAAATCCATTTTGAACAACCCTTTATTAAATGCAGCAGCCAGATCGATGCGTCGATATGGATCCGTTGTGGTGATCTCCATTTTACCGGCCCCCATCTTTTTGCCCTTCCATTCCATCCAGCTTTGCACGCCCTGCGTGTCTTCACTGTAGGTAAGCTCAATTGATGGGTCTCTTTCCGGACTCCACTGACTCCATACTTTCCAGGTACTCAGGTTGTCAATGGTGTTGAATATGTGTTTTTTATCTGCGTTGATCACAATGGTTTTATGGAAACTGTATTTGCGGGGAATAAAAATACCCACCACAATAATGAGTGCAAAAAACCCGGCTATGCCAATGAGTATTTCAGTGATCATACAGCAAAGGTAAAATTTAGGCGCATGTGCAGCTTGTCCTCTTTATAATTTATGTGCAAGAAAAGCG
>JAYRVB010000295.1:0-1753 GCA_041918775.1 Chitinophagales bacterium | reverse complement strand
TGCAATTTAATTTGTCGTTCGCAACGCCATTCGTGTCTAGAGCAAATAACTCAGGCTGACCGATCCATAAAACGGAAGCATGGGTTTGGATGTAAAGTCTTCCTGAAGCAACTTACCTGCGCTGCCTCCTAATGTTAACTGTTTATAGGTTACCCCAAGCTGCACCCCATAGTAAAAGTTACCTCCTGTATCAGGTTCGTACCAGCCATCAACCACTTGCGGGTATATACCCTGATATTGTTCTGTATGTTGAAAGCGGGTTGCTATTGCTTTGTCAAATCCAACCTCTCCCGCAATAAACCAGTGCTTGCGATAATATCCCGCCACCGCCGACATATCACTACCGAAGTTTACCATTTGCACATAATTATTCTCCACAGTACGGAATACAGCGTGTACAGGAGTGCTTAAAGCCCAATGCGCATAGGATACCCAAAGGATGTTACCACCGGCCTTGATTTTTTTATCATCGAAAAGGTCTTCACCAAATGGCATGCTGAAAGATATATCTGCAAGCATAGTAAATGGGCCGGCCTCGATCAAATATCCACCACCGAAGCCATAAGTCATTGCATACTCAACGCCCAGAGATCCATGCATATATACTTGTTGCGTGCTATCCACCGCTCCCCATGAAATGTTTTGTCCTTGTGCATTTGCTGCTGTCACTATCCAAAGACTGCACAAAAAAGATATCAATAATTTATACATGATCATTCAGTTTCTAATTGTTCAAAATAGGTTAAGATGCGTGGTTCTGTAATGGTATTCCAGGCCTCAGTATCCTGCACTATTCCGGAATGCCCCACACCCAACACTTTAAAGAGGGTCCTTTCCTGGTACGCAGAGGATATCTGCTCAGCCCAATTATCACTATATGCAAGGTTGTATTCGCTATATATGAATAACACCGGTGTAGGGAAATTATCCAGTCCTTCCGAAAGATTTACCTCATACGTATTGCCTACTTCAAATAAGGCAGAATTTACTACGGCCCCACTTCTCCAGAATCCGTCTTCTTCATTGTATTCGCCGGTGATCGTATTTTCAGCCGCAAGAATAGATAATTTATAATCTAGCACTTCATGATCGTCGGCATCGCCATTGATGAATTGATCGATATAGGTGGCGTCATTCATTAATTCACTCCACAGACTAAAAGAGCGTGATTCTGTTACGTAGGTGATGATATCCTCCCATAACAGTCCGCCTGGTTCGCAAGCGATCAGCCCTTGAACCTTTTCCGGATATTTGCCGGCAAATCCACTAGCCAGCATTGCGCCCCAGGAATGACCAAGTAAATACACCTTTTGCTCAGGCGAGGTGCGGTAATGCTCGATCACGCCTGCAAGTTCATCATACATGATATCTAAAGCAGCCTCCCCGCGAGAAGTATAATATGCAGCATCGAATCTTTGCGACAAACCCGAACCGCTTTGATCGTAAAATATTACGCGATATCCGTGAGCGGCAAGTGACATGCAATTAAGCATATACCTGTAGTCGGCTCCCGGGCCACCATGAATGCAAATGACCATGGTACTATCTACAGGTCCAAAGGCCTCGCTGTGCAATCGCGCGCCGTTTACTTCAATAGCGGGTAGATTTGTGTCCTCAGTTACCGTCAATGGAACCAGGTTTCCCGGCTCGTCAGGAATCATGGTGCATGCTGCCAGCAGGATAACAGTTAGCACCGTAATGAGCAGTATTGATTTATACATAGTAATTGATTATGGCGAAAATTTGCACAACG
>JAYRVB010000294.1:0-6944 GCA_041918775.1 Chitinophagales bacterium | reverse complement strand
TCATTATATGGATCGCTGGCAACCGAGGGGCCGATGCCTAATAAGATAACGTCGCCGTTTACATAATCAACCTCACCTGCCGAATTGCGGGGCTTGATGGATTTACTGATGTTCTTACCATTGGTCAAATGCGGGTTGGGATCTGCATTACTTCCACCGGGGAATAAACCTCCCTGATAGCTATAATAATACGCAGCACCCAACTCCATCAATGGAAGCGCCTCCAAAGAATCATTTGTGCAATCGACATAGAAATAGTCAGCATCACCGAGATCCTCTTCTCCAACCGGTTCGATATCCCCACCTGAAACACCTAACTGACCATACCCCGGCACATGCAGGCAGAGGGTAAACAAAAAGAAGACGATAAAATTGATTGAACGCATAGTACAAAGGTAAAAAACTCCTGCAAGCCCGATACGTATTCATATTTGGTGGTGCGCCAGGTTGCTATTGGATGATAACCCCATAAAAAAAACCGCCTCTTTCGAAGCGGTTTTTATTTTTTCTCAGTGACATTTCATCAGCTGCATCCGAGGCTTTCGCCGCAGTTGAGGCACTTGTAACAAGTACCGTTACGGATGGTGGTGTGTCCACATTTCGGACAAGGAGGTGCATCACCCATCAGCGACTGGTTTGCTGCGTCTTGTGCGCTTGCCATTTTGTACTTTTCAGCAGAGGCTTTGCGCATAGCGGAATCCGATTTTTTTGTGCGTTCTACAACCGGCTCACCTACCGGGTAGTTACCTGTTGTTTCTGTAGAAATATCCTGTGCGGATTTTTCATACATACTGATATCTTCAGGCGCTACGTGCACCAGATCGGTACGATTCAGATATTCGAATGCAAGCAAACGGAATACATAATCTACGATCGAGGTACTGAATTTGATATTTGCGTGGTCAACAGGACCGCTTGGTTCAAATCTTGTGAAGGTGAATTTATCGGTAAACTCTTCCAGCGGCACACCGTATTGCAGACCGATAGATACTGCAATTGCGAAGCAGTTCAGGAGTGAACGATAGGAAGCACCTTCTTTGTGCATATCGATGAAGATCTCACCCAATGTGTTATCCTCATACTCACCGGTGCGCACAAAAATGGTTTGACCACCGATCTTGGATTTTTGTGTAAATCCGCTGCGTTTTGCAGGTAATTTCTTGCGTTCTACCACACGACTCAACTGACGTTTGAAAATGGTGTCGGTTGATTGCATGATAATATTGCGCGCAGCTTCCAGCACTTCTTCACTGGTCCACTCGTGTTTTACTTTTTCGTCGCTGCCCTCTTTGCTGTCGCTCTTGGTTGACAGTGGTTGAGAAAGTTTTGATCCATCGCGATACAAGGCATTGGCTTTCAAACCTAACTGCCAGCTCAACAGGTAGCAATCTTCGATCTCTTCCACAGTAGCTTCATGTGGCAGGTTGATCGTTTTTGAGATCGCACCGCTGATGAATGGCTGTACTGCACCCATCATACGCACGTGACCATGTTGGTGAATATAGCGTTCGCCGATCTTACCACATTTATTTGCGCAATCGAAAACACTGTAGTGTTTTTCCAACAATGCCGGAGCACCTTCAATGGTCATTGTTCCGCAGATATGGTCGTTTGCTGCTTCGATCTCTTCTTTAGTAAAGCCGAGTGCGCGCAGTAAATTAAATCCGGGCTCGCTGTAATGCTCATTGCTGAAACCTAAACGCTCGAGTGTTTCTGCGCCGAGTGTGAACACATTAAATACAAATCCGATCTCAAATGCAGAACCCATCACTTTATCTACGTGCATGATCTCCTGCTCTGTAAATCCTTTTTGTTTGAGTGTTTCGTAATTGATGTAAGGTGCATCTTTTAATGTGCCTGTACCTTTCGCATAATTCACGATCGCCTCAATGCTCTCATCTTTGTATCCGAGGTTTTTGAGTGCCATCGGAATAGACTGGTTGATGATCTTGAAGTAGCCACCACCTGACAATTTCTTGAATTTCACTAATGCGAAATCCGGTTCAACACCTGTAGTATCGCAGTCCATCAACAATCCGATGGTACCTGTAGGTGCGATAACCGTTGCTTGTGCGTTGCGGTAACCGTACTGATCACCTAATTGCAATGCTTCATCCCATGCATCGCATGCAGCTTTCAATAAATACTCAGGACACAGTGCCTGATCAATACCCATTGGTTTGATCTCAAGTCCTTCATAATTTTCTGATGCGTTGTATGCAGCATAACGATGGTTACGCATTACACGCATCATATCTTCTTTATTTAATTCGTAGCCTTTGAATGGCCCGAGTGCTTTGGCCATTTCCGCAGAGGTTTTATAGGAAATACCGGTCATGATGGCCGATAATGCCCCTGCAATGGAACGCGCTTTATCACTATCGTAAGGAATACCACTCACCATCAACAATGAACCCAGGTTCGCATAACCCAAACCAAGTGTGCGGAATTCGTAGGAGAGTTGCGCTACTTCCGGACTAGGGAACTGCGCCATCAATACAGAAATTTCCAATACCACTGTCCACACGCGACATGCATGTTCAAATGCTTCTACATTGAACACCAGTTTCTCATCGTCGTAGAATTTGCGGAGGTTGATAGAGGCGAGGTTACATGCAGTATTATCGAGGAACATGTATTCGCTGCATGGGTTAGATGCATTGATACGTCCTGATTTCGGACATGTATGCCATTCGTTGATGGTGGTATCGTACTGCACGCCGGGATCTGCACAACGCCAAGCGGCATAGGCGATCTTTTCCCAGAGTTTACGAGCAGATACTGTTTTGAATACTTTACCATTTGTGCGACCGATCAATTCCCACTCACCCTCTTGTTCGAGTGCTTTAAAGAACGAGTTCGGTATGCGTACAGAGTTATTTGAATTTTGCCCTGCTACTGTGCGATACGCTTCACCTTCATAATCAGATGAATAGCCTGCGGCGATGAGGGCAGCTACTTTATCTTCTTCTTTTACTTTCCATTCCACAAACGATTCGATCTCAGGGTGGTCGAGATCGAGACACACCATTTTAGCGGCACGACGTGTAGTTCCACCTGATTTAATGGCACCGGCTGCAGCATCACCTATCTTGAGGAAGCTCAACAGGCCGGAAGAGGTTCCACCGCCTGAAAGTTTTTCTCCTTCACCGCGGATCTTTGAATAGTTAGTACCTACACCGGAACCATATTTAAAAATGCGTGCCTCGCGAGTCCAGAGGTCCATGATACCCCCGCTGTTCACCAGATCATCATCTACGCTCAAAATAAAGCAAGCGTGAGGCTGAGGACGCTCGTAAGCAGAAGTAGATTTGGTTAACTCTCCTGAATCCGGATCAACATAATAATGGCCCTGAGGTTTTCCTTTGATACCATAGGCGGTATATAAACCGGTATTGAACCATTGAGGTGAGTTCGGTGCGGCCATTTGTGCCAGGATCATATAGGCAAGTTCCTCATAGAACACCTGTGCATCCTGAGCAGAAGCAAAATATCCGTACTGTTCGCCCCATTGGCGCCAACAATCAGCGAGGCGATGTGCAACCTGTTTGATGGAGGTTTCGCTGCCTGTGCTCCCGTCAGCTTGCGGGACGCCGGCTTTGCGGAAATACTTTTGTGCGAGGATATCGGTAGCCACCTGGCTCCAATCTTTGGGCACTTCTACATTGTGCATTTCAAATACCGCATCTCCTGTAGTGTTGCGGATAACGGACGAGCGCAGTTCATACTCGAACTGATCGTAAGGATTTACCCCTTCCCGGGTAAAGTAGCGCGAGAAGGATAATCCGCCCGTTGCTTGTTTCTTTTTGCTGGCCATGCTGATAAAAATCGTTTTGGTTTGTATGTAAAGGGTTTTCGAGAGTCGGTTCAGATACTGACGAAAAAACCTCCCGGTTCTCTCGAGAGGTTTCACGAAAGTAGGGTATGATTCTGTTTACAAACAAGTAACACTTTTCCACCACCTTGTGGGTAAGATGAAAAGAGTGTTGTACCGTGGGCATCCGATTGTTCACATATATTTTAAATTAAACTGTATCGCGGTACGGATGTCCACATTGGTGTTGAAATAAACAGTCAAATTGGGGAAAAAATTCGCCTTAAAAATTTGCAGGAATGTAATGTGATAGATAAGTGGTGATATGTCTACATCCACTATCTGCCAGGCAGCAGATGCGAATAAACTACAATCTGCACAACCTGTCACAAGTGCCCGGGAATCCGCAAGATCCACATCATACCCCTAAGTCTATGAAACGAACAAGTACCGGCATGTTTAAACCCACGGTATGCTTCCTACAGGCGGGGCCGGGGAGCTCATGGATTTTTATACCTGTTGGAATGAACTTTTTGCCGGGGTGACCTGTTCTTACCTCAATTACATGTATATACATATATTTGTAACGCGATGAAAACGATCCTACATAAAGCCGATAGCAGAGGTCATGCCGATCATGGTTGGTTGAACTCGTATCACACCTTCAGCTTTGCGCATTACTATGAACCGCAACGCATGCATTTTGGGGTGTTACGCGTGCTCAACGATGATACAGTAGCCGGCGGTATGGGGTTTGGCAGACATCCGCATGATAACATGGAGATCATCAGCATTCCGTTGTCGGGCGACTTGAAACATCAGGACAGCATGGGCAACACAACGGTGATTCGCCATGGCGATATTCAGGTGATGAGCGCCGGAACCGGCGTGCAACACAGTGAACACAATGCCAATCCGGACATACCGGTGAAATTTTTACAGATCTGGGTGTTTCCAAACAAAAAAAATGTAACACCCCGTTACGATCAGATCACACTGGATCCGGAAAAAAGCAAAAACACCTTAGAACAAATACTGAGTCCGAATCCGGATGACGCAGGCGTTTGGATACACCAAAATGCCTGGTTTCATCTCGGCACTTTTGATGTGGGTCAACAAAGCACCTACACCCAAAAAGCATCGGAAAACGGCAGTTACTTTTTCGTGCTCGAAGGAAGTTTTGACATCAACGGTCAAACCTTATCGCGCCGGGATGGTTTAGGTGTGGAAGAATTGCAAAACCATAAGATCACATCTCTGCAACAAAACAGCAGCCTGTTGATCATGGAGGTGCCGATGGAAACTAACTAAACTTAATGTGCAAATGTGCAGATGTGCAGATGTGGAAGTGTGTAAGTGTGCAGATGTGGGGGGAGGTTGATTGGGTGAGGTTAGTTGGTGGTTATGGGAACATTTGATATGAAAAAAGGAGAAAGGAGGAAGGAGTGGCGACAAAAAACAGCAACGAAGTTGCATAAAAAAGGTGCTTTATTGAAAAAACGAATTTAACAGAAAGCTCAATCAGATCAACATATCTGCATTTTGTCTCACTACTCACTACCCACTACCCACTACCCTGAACCATACCGCCCTGATACTAAAGAATTATTAAACAACATAAACAAATGGAAGCTACAGCTACAAAAACAAAATGGATCGTGGATCCTACGCATTCTTCAATTGGATTTAGCGTAAAGCACATGATGATGACCACTGTGCGTGGTGAATTTGAAAAGTATACGATCGAAGCCGAAACTTCGGGTGAAGATTTTATGACTGCAAACATCTCCTTTACTGCAGAAACAGCGAGTGTAAATACGCGCAATGAACAGCGCGACAACCACTTGCGCAGTGATGATTTTTTCAATGCGGAAAAATATCCGACCATCTCATTCGTACCGACCAAATTTGAACGCGTAGACAATGACGACATGTATACCTTATATGGCGATCTCACTATTCGCGATATCACAAAAAACATTAAACTGGATGTTGAATTTGGCGGTGTGTTGAAGAACCCTTGGGGCAGCACAGTTGCCGGATTCATTATCAATGGTAAGATAAATCGTAAGGAGTGGAACCTCAACTGGAATGCTGCACTCGAAGCCGGAGGCGTTCTGGTTAGCGAAGATGTGCGTATTCACATCGAGTTACAACTGGTGGAGGCGCAATAAGCCAAACACTTGTGAAATACTTCATAAAGGCTGTCTGCAGAGACAGCCTTTTTTTTGCCTTCACTGTTTCACCCCCTTTAACAGCTTTGGATTCAAGGTCGGATTCCACGCCTTTTTCCTTATTTTTGCTCCAATCACGAACATGCATCGCCCTATTCTCCATCAAATGACCGCCGATATGCAGGGTGGACTGAAGAAGTTCGCCGTGCTGATCGACCCGGACGAGGTTGGCACCACTGAGCTGAAACGCTTGGTAGAGCTGGGTTTGGAGAGCCATGTCGACTACTTTTTTGTAGGCGGCAGTCTGGTGATCGGGGATGCCATCGACATGACAATACGGTTTTTAAAGGAGCATAGCCCTATTCCGGTGGTCATTTTCCCGGGTAGTATCATGCAGGTGAATCCGCACGCTGATGCCCTGCTGTTCCTGAGCCTGATCAGCGGTCGCAACCCCGAATTGCTCATTGGCAATCAGGTTTTGGCGGCGCCTTACGTAAAGAAATCGGGTATCGAAGCCATCCCCACCGGGTATATCCTGATCGACGGGGGGGCGCCCACCACGGTAAGTTATATTTCCAATACCACGCCTATACCTGCCGACAAACCGGAGATTGCCGCGTGCACGGCCATGGCCGGTGAGCTATTGGGTATGCAATTGATGTATATGGATGCCGGAAGCGGTGCCAAACGTCCTATCCCAACGGATGTCATTCAGGCCGTACGCAAACACACACAATCGCCTATCATTGTTGGTGGAGGCATTAAAACTCCGGAAAAAGCCTATGAAGATTGTCAGGCAGGTGCAGATATCATAGTAGTGGGCAATGCGATAGAAAAAGACACGGCGCTGATCCACGAAATAGCCTTCGCCATCCATTCAGCCTCAGTGGCATCACCGCGTTGATCATCTGCGATCCATGACGGGAAAAGTAATCCAAAGCACAGGTAGTTTTTAC
>JAYRVB010000293.1:0-1824 GCA_041918775.1 Chitinophagales bacterium | reverse complement strand
CAACACCCTGTTTTCAGCCTTAAACCAGATACAGGAAACCACACAGTATAAGAGCATGAGCTTCCATCCCAAAGAAACACCTAAAGCAAATTAATATGAAGAGGTGGACGTATGTAATGCTGATCATCCTCGCCTATGCATCGATGCATGGACAGGTCACCCTTGGCAAAAAAGATTTAAAATGTGCCGGAGATAAAAATGGAAAAGTATCCGTCCTCAGCATTAAAAATGCAACCTACCCCATCTTAAATTATGCGTGGAGTAATGGAGCATCAGGTCCGGATAAAAAATCAATTGAAAACCTCACAGCAGGCACCTATACTGTCACGGTCACTGATGCCAACCAATGCACTGGTACCGGTCAGGCCGTTGTGGAGCAACCTGAATCTAACCTGGGACTTGATATCACCAGCAGCGCAGATGAGTTTTTCCTTTGCGGTGTTTCATCCATTATTGTTGTCGCTCAACCTACGGGTGGCACACCTCCATACAACACAAATGGAAGTAGCGGAGCCTATGCCCAACGTGTTTCCCTGGCCACTTTTGGCGGCGGCCCCAAGTATCTGGATTTTCAAACCACGGATGGAAATGGATGCACCAAAAAACAAAGGCAATTCTTTGCCTTCTCTGCTGTAGCTTGCCCCGGTGATCCCAACGACATCAACGGTCCTATCGGCATTGAACCTATGCGGTGGATCGCTGCGAAGGACAGAATGGAATATACGATCCGTTTTGAAAATGATCCTGCTATCGCCACAGCGCCTGCGCAAGTAGTGAAAGTAACTGTGCCTGTGGATCCGAAAGTAAATCCATTTTCAATTCAGCTCAGCGATTTTGGATGGGGACCATTTACCTTTCATGTACCATCCAACAGCACCTATTACCAGACAAGACTCGACCTGCGCGACAGTCTCAATTTATACGTTGATGTCACTGCAGGCTATAATATTAACACACACAAATTCTTCTGGATGTTTGAATCGCTGGATCCGGTGACGCTCCAATTACCAGCTGATCCATTAGTCGGGTTCTTGCCGGTCAATGATTCACTTACAGGCTCGGGTGAAGGGTTTATACAATTTTCTGTGACGCCGAAAACTAATGCGATCACAGGGGATTCAATCATGGCGCAGGCTGATATCGTATTTGATATCAATGAATCCATTTTTACGAATATCTGGAAAAACAAACTTGATGCCGTTGCACCTGTCAGTGCCTTAGCGGCGCTGGTGGATTCATCGGAAAATGACAGCATCCTGCTTCATTGGTCAGCCTCAGACGATCCGGGCGGTGTTGGTGTACGCGACTATGAACTATTTGTTTCCGTAGACAACGGACCGTTTGAACTTGCAGACAACGAAATAGAAGATACATCCTATACCTATGTCGCCATTCCCGGATTCAATTATAGTTTTATCGTGTTGGCAACTGACAGGGTTGGAAACCGGGAAACCATGAAGAGTGCTGCTGAAGGCGAGATATATATCATTCCGGTTCGCTCCATCAATCTCTTGCATCCTTCTGGACACAATCTCTGTGTAATGGATTCATTGACGATCACATGGAGTAAGATCACCACTGATAGCATCTTACTGGAAATGTCCCTGGATAGTGGTGTTACGTACTTTACACTTTCACCTTCGCTTGCGATAGATAGCTTCACTATTTTCCTTGATGACAGCTTACTATCCGACAACGTCTTTTTCCGTCTTAGCGACTTAGATGATGACAGTTTGGTTATACTATCTCAACCTATTGTCATTCATCCCCTCCCCATTGTAGATGCGGGTCCATCTGTAGGCATCTGTCATGGTGATATTATTT
>JAYRVB010000292.1:0-3508 GCA_041918775.1 Chitinophagales bacterium | reverse complement strand
CAGGATGTGCAATCTGGTATTGTGTTGCCTGGCCAGTTCTACTGCAAAGGATGAAGATAAATAGCATGCCTGTTCATCGCGAATTATGGGATGCATGTATACAGGTATATACTCACCATACTCTGTGCGGGCCTGTTCAAGGTTGTGTTGTATGGTGCTTTCGTCCTCACAATGTGTGGCGATCAAAGTAGGTGCCTGCGCAAATATTTTGTGTAATACTTCTGCATCGTCTACCAGCATATTGCCTGTAGAAGAACCCATGAATATTTTTATTCCACAAACAGTTTGTGGATCGGTGCGCAATACCTCGTCCGCATTATCATTGCTCACACCCATGTAAAAAGAATAATTAGCTACGCTTTTTTGGGCAGCCAATGCATAACGCTCTGCCAATAACGCCTGTGTCAAGCTTGGCGGATTAACATTCGGCATATCCATAAATGAGGTAACCCCACCGGCCACGCAAGCACGTGGTTCGGTAAACAGGTCGGCCTTATGTGTTAATCCGGGCTCTCTGAAATGCACCTGATCATCAATGATGCCGGGCATGGCATATAATCCCTCAGCCACTATTTCCCGTACCTGCCCCTGCGTTTGCAAAATACCTCCAATGCGTTCGATCCTGCCATCGCGCAGCAGAATATCACCGCCCTCAATTCGACCCTCATTTACAATAAGGGCGTTCTTAATTAATACTTGCATAGGGTGAAGATACGCAGCAAACGCGCATATTCACAAACAGGACACCCGGGTGCAGACGCGTGTGGCTTGCCCTTGAGCAATCCGGGATAAAGTTTATTTAATCAACCCAGTCGGCAACAAACAAGTTGGTGTCATGCGTTCCACCACTGTTTCTGTTGCTGGCAAAAACAATGCGCTTGCCATCATAACTGAACATGGGAAAACTGTCGAAGATACTATCGTAAGTGATCTGTTCCAGACCGGTTCCATCCAGATTGATCATGAAAATATTGAAAGGTACACGCTTGGTTGTGTGGTTACTGCTGAATACGATCTTGTCGCCTGAGGGGTGAAAAAACGGCGCCCAGTTTGCACCACCCAACTGGGTTATTTGACGAAGCCCGCTACCATCTGCATTGCATACAAATATTTCCATAGCGGTCGGCTTTACAAAATCTCTGGCCAATAGCGATTTATAATCGGCGATCTCCTGTTCAGTTTTTGGTCTGCTTGCACGGAAAATGATCTGACTGCCATCAGGTGAAAAGAAAGCACCACCATCATATCCTAATACATTGGTGATCTGCTTTAAACCGCTGCCGTCAAGATTCATGGTCCACAACTCGAGGTCACCGCTTCTATCGCTGGTAAACAGGATCTTATCTCCTTTAGGAGATACCACCGCTTCTGCATCATAGTAGTCATTATCGGTAAGTTGACGGATGATCTTTCCATTCAGATCGGCTTCGTAGATCTCATAGCTGCCATATACGCCCCATAAATACCCCTGACTTTTATCAGGGTCAGCAATGCAGGTATCCACTTGCTTGTGTGTACTGGCAAAGATCACCGATTTATTGCCGGGCATGAAGTAACTGCAGGTAGTGCGCCCTGTTCCCGTACTCACCAATGTATATTCAAAGCGCGAGTTATCCGTAGGGATCTTACCCACATAAATTTGATCGCAGGGCACCCCTTCTTTAGCGTTCCTGCGTTGAAACACAATGCTTTTACTGTCGAAACTCCAATAACCTTCCGCGTTGTCGCCACCAAACGTAAGTTGACGCACATTGCGCAAATGTTTTTCGCTCTGATAGCGTATCAATGAATCAGCAACTGTCTGTTCATCTGCTTTCCCTGCACTCACTTTACCCGATGAACACCCATACCAGCCCATACCCAACGCACAACAAACACTTAATATATAGCCTATCTGTTTCATGTTTCTGAAAAAATTGCCGCAAAGTTAAGGTGAACGGCGCATTAATACCTGCCTACTTGCGTTAAATAGGGTCTAAAACCGTAATTTTGCCGTATGTTTTCCAGAAAAGGGCTCATTTTAGGGATCGTAGCATTAGTAGCTGTTGTTGCCGGTATTTTATTTGCTGTGCAACCTGCATGGTTGAGTGGAAGGCATGGAGAGGATGATCAGGCGGATAGCCTGGACATGATCGAAACCCTCACCCCTGAGATCACTACTTTGTCGGAAAACATTCACCGCACACCGAATGATCCTGCTTTATATTATGCACGTGCTAATGCCTACTTCGATTATGGGAACATCAAATATGCCTTGCAGGATTTTCAGCAGGCATATCAAATGGATTCTACCAATGCCTCCTATGCACTCGGCTTTAGTGATTGCTTATTTGAACTGAACAATGCCGAAGGTGCGATTGCGGTACTGGAAGATTATCGTAAACACGAACCAAATAACGTGGATGTGTTGATCACGTTAGCAGTGGATTATTTTAAATTGCCAAAGCCTGAATTACTGAAATCCATTCAATTACTGGACGAAGCGATAAAATTGGATGTGCAAAACCCGGATGCCTATTTTTTTAAAGGTATGATCTTCAAAGAAAGCGGAGATACCGCCCGGGCAATTTCCAGTTTTCAAACAACGGTGGAAGTAGATCCTGATTTTCAGGAGGCCTATATGCAACTTGGCAATCTGTATGCCGCGCAAGAGAACAAACTCGCCCTGCAATATTATGACGACGCCATTCGTCTGGATTCAACAGATCGTGAAGCTGCCTACGCAAAGGCGAAATTCTATCAGGATAATGGCTCACTGACCCAGGCCATCAGCGACTATAAAACTATGATCATCAAGGATCCGCAGGATGCGGAAGCTATCTATAATCTGGCTACCATCTATTATGGGATCGACAGTATTGCAGCAGCCTACAAGTATTACGAACTGGCGATCCGACAAGCGCCTGCCGTGGGCATCAGTTATTACGGCAAAGGGCTGTGCGCAGAGGAATTAAAAAAGTTCGACGAAGCTATTTCTTTATATACACAGGCCTTAAATTTAGACCCTGATTTAGTGGAAGCCGAGAAGCGATTACAATATTTAAATGCACAATAAGCAATGATCAAGATCACATTTCCCGATGGAAACGTGCGGGAGTACCAGGAAGGGATCACCTCCATCGAGATTGCCAAATCCATCAGTGAAGGATTGGCTCGTAAAGTATTAAGCGCCGAGGTGAACGGCGAAGTTTGGGACCTGAGCAGGCCGATCCATAGTGATTCGACCTTCAAATTATTTACGTGGGATGATCAGAAAGGAAAATCAACGTTCTGGCACAGTAGTGCCCATTTAATGGCAGAAGCACTTGAAGCCCTGTACCCCGGTGTTAAGTTTGGTATCGGACCGGCTATCGACAACGGCTTTTATTATGATATCGATCTGGGCGGTCGGGTAGTTACTCAGGAAGACCTTCAGAAGATCGAAGAAAAAATGAAGGAGCTTGCGAAAAAGAATTCTGCTTACGTGCGCAAAGAAGTTTCTAAAGCGGAAGCAACTGCCTATTTCACT
>JAYRVB010000291.1:0-3895 GCA_041918775.1 Chitinophagales bacterium | reverse complement strand
TTCATAAACCCAACCAGTCTCAGATAATGGAATTACGTTTGTTGTCCATTCGTCCCATTCGGGTACATAAGGAGTTTGATAGGATAATGCATGGTCATCCCCTCTAACTAACAATATTTGATACTGCGCGGAGAATCCACAACAGGTATTATTTGTTTTAGAATCATAAGCAAAATTACATCCATAGTACGACGTTAGGTCGGCTTTCCACTCAGAACCAGAAGCGTTCCAATAAACAGTTCCAGATGCCTCATCTTCTTCCCAAATCATTCCACCCGGATTGCCTCCTGTTGCTGACCAATTGGCACCCGGTGAGGACTCGGATGGGCATTTGCCAACCGTTCCCCAACTTTCCGCGGACAAAGAAAAATCGCTGACAGGCTGTGCCATGATCAGGCTGGTGCCCGCAAGTGCGAACACAAAACACAGCGCCCAAAAATGGTATTTATATGCCTTAGCCATACATACTTCGCCCTCTTCCAGAGTCTAAAACCCTAATTTACCAATCAAATATACGTGTGTTTCGGCTGAGTTACAAGGGGTTAGCACAAAATAAAAGAGTGCACCTGCCTGTCAATGGTTGCATTGCTCAGGCCTGCGCAGCTTAACAGGCACGAGGTACCACACGACAGTGTCGCTTGTGTATAGGTCGGAGGGTTCAGGCCAGGGTGGGGTATTGCATATCGAGCGTCTGCAGTGTCTCTACGATCTTTTTTGCGATCAGGTACTCTTTATACCAGTTTTTATCAGCCGGAATGATATGCCAGGGCACTTTATTGCATCGGTTGAAGGCCTGTGTATAGGCGTCCATATATTCGGGCCAACGCTTTGACTCTTCGAGGTCGTTTGGATTATATTTCCACATCTTTCTCCGGTCGGACAGGCGCTCGGTCAGTCGCTCCTGCTGCTCTTTTTGTGAAACGTGCAAATAAAATTTGAGGAGCTGTGTTCCGTTCTCGAGCAATAACTGCTCGAAGGCATTGATATGTGCATACCTCCGTTCTATCGTATCTGCATCTACCCATTTATGCACTCGCTGGATCACCACATCTTCATAATGTGAGCGATTGAAAATCTGGATCATCCCTTTTTCAGGCACCTCCTTATGGATACGCCAGAGAAATTCATGCTTCATCTCTTCCTCGGTAGGTTTCTTGAAACCTTTTACCCGACAACCCATTGGATTTACACCGCTGAATACTTCTTTGATCACGCCATCTTTACCACTGGCATCCATACCTTGTAATACCACCAATAAACTGTACTTGCCTTGTGCATTTAAAACGTTTTGCAATTCAGCAAGTGTTTCAATGTAGGCTTTGGTTTCTTTTTCGCAATCATCCTTATCGAGTGACTTTGGTGGAGTGGTAGCGATGTTATTCAGATCAATAGCAGACATGTATCAGGTATTTCAATGTGTAAAAATCAAAAAAGAAATAAATAATCAGGTGACAAATTTATATCATACTACCGGGTTATCAGATAGCCCTGCTGTTGTGTGCAAATAGTAAATGCAGCCTGCAATTTTTCGAATACATCAGATGCGTGCACATTTTCGATCTGTCGGCGATCAATCGCATACACCGGTGTGAGTTCACCCATGGTTCCGGTGGTAAACACCTGATCTGCCTGATACATCTCTACCAGGGAAATATTGCGTTCTTCGCAGGGTATCTGTAACTGCTTTGCCAGTGCGATCACCAGGCTGCGCGTTATACCCGGCAGGCAGGCAACCGGTGCGGGTGTATGTAGTACATTTTGTTTGACCATAAAAATATTCGTGGCATTTGTTTCGGCCACAAAGCCTTGCAGATCAAGCATCAGGGCATCATCAGCACCTGCGTGATTGGCTTCTATCTTCGCCAAAATATTATTGAGTAAATTATTGTGGTGAATTTTACTGTCGAGGGTTTGCGGTCCGTTTCTCCTGATCTGGGAGGTGACCAGTTGTATCCCCTGCTGATTATTATAAACCGGAGGTTTCCATTCCGGTAAAACGATCAGGCAGGACCCTGATTGGTTCAGTCGAGGATCCATGCCGGAAGTGATCTTTTCTCCACGCGTAAGTGTAAGGCGGATATGCACTCCATCGAACATATTATTGGCGTGTAGTGTATCCACGATGGCCTGAATGATAAATGCTTTATCCGGAATATCCCCAAAGGCCAGGGCTTTGGCAGAATTGCGCAATCGTTCAAGGTGTTCATCGAGACAAAATATTCTGCCGTTGTACACGCGCAATCCTTCCCACACCGCATCACCACCCTGCACGGAGCTGTCGAACACACTCACCTTTGCTTCTGCTCTAGGAAGTATGCGGTCTTTTACGAATACCCGTATCGATGCGTTTTCATCGCGAAATGTTTGTTGCATATACAAATTATATTATTTCATGTTGCGTAATGTCTGATAGACAGGAAGCGCTTCGAGGTACACTTGTTCCAGGGCAGGGCTCAGCAACACCTCATCATCAACCCTTTGTTCAAATCCGCGTGACCTGTGCACCTGATCATACCAGTACTTTGCCCATACACCGTCTTCTTTAATTGCACCAGGTTCCCAGCTCAGCATGCGGTTGTCGAAAGGTATATCCATTGCGGCACATAAATGTTGCAGCGCCTTTTCCGCATCATCCAAAATATCGCCTGCATCCAAAATGAAGTATCGATATCCATTCGCACGCGCAAACAATACATGATCCAGCTGCTTATCCAATCCAATATCTGCCAGCGTTGGGCTGCTGATCACTTTGGCGTAAGAGCGCAAAATATACTTTGGATCGCGAATAAAAAACACATTGATCATATGCTGCATAAAATGCGGACTCAGGTTGCCCACCATATGATGCGTCATGTGTTTAAAGAACAGGATCGGTGTAGCATAACTGCCCAGCAACACCTTGCTGACCACGGATGGTCCGTCGCAATCCATGCTTTGCATCACTTCCTCGCGACCGGGATGTTGCGCGCCGGATGTTGCCAGATAATAGCCATACAAGGGCTCATCCACCACTGTAGTATCCTTTCGCTGTGCGAATGCGTACATCAATGCCGTGCTGATATTGCGCGGGCTCGACCAAAGACAAATCCGGGTATGTGCTGCAATTGGCTCCTCTGTGTACACCTTGTAAAAGTAATTACTTTCCCCAGCACTTGCAGCACATAAAAAAAGCCGGATGCAGAGGATACATCCGGCGATAACCATCATGAACTATCAAAATGCCTGAAGCAAAAGTGTTTGCGTCAGGATACACTTTATTTTTCTAATACCACAAGTGCATCTGCACGCACATATCCATCTGCACTACTGTGTATCATATAAATACCCGGAGCCAGATCCGTTACATCGATAGCTCCCTGCATCGTATTTGGAAAAAGTGTTTGAACGATATCGCCATTGGCAGCGATCACCTGCATAAGGGAAATCGAAACCGGATACGTGAATTGCACCATATCATGTGCAGGATTTGGATATAAAATACCGGTCTGTGTAAGTAAAGACTCGTTAATGCTCAAAGTCGGATCTAAACGCATCGGACCTGCATCTATGCAATTGTTCTCAATGCGCATAAGGTCGAAGTACTGCCCATTATCATTGGTTAATAATTGCTGACTTACCAGCAAACCTGTTTCGATAGAAACGCCCACCAGTTCGAACCCATTATTAAAATAATACACTTTGGTATCCGGGTCAATGGTTGCTCCGGCACCAAGTGAATAACCACCCATGCCAATACTTGCAGGAGAAATCACCTCCACGAAACCCGTATTGGGATCGATTTTTGCCAGATGGATCGTTGCTGAATCCAACACTTCTACGGAGTCCATGAACAGTGTATCAAAATAAGTAGAAAAATAGTTGGAACGCATCAATCCATACAAGCTCGTATCTACGC
>JAYRVB010000290.1:0-2053 GCA_041918775.1 Chitinophagales bacterium | reverse complement strand
TCGATAATTATAATGCTCAGTTTCCGGGTGTAAAAAGATTGATGGATGAAAACATCGAATTTGCCCGCAAGCATGGGTATACACAAACCATGCTTGGACGAAAACGTTATCTGAAAGATATCAATTCTGCAAACAACACGATCAGAAGTGCCGCAGAACGCGTGGCAGTGAATAGTCCTATCCAGGGTTCTGCTGCTGATCTGATCAAAGTGGCCATGATCAACATCCAAAAAGCGCTGCAGGCATCCAAATTAAAAAGTCGCATGTTGTTGCAGGTGCATGATGAATTGGTATTTGATGCACATGAATCAGAAATTGATGCCCTGAAAGACCTGGTTGTTTCCAACATGGTAAATGCCATAAAAACCAAAGTCCCGATCGAGGCAGAAGTGGGTATTGGCGATAATTGGCTGGAAGCGCACTAACTCCGGTTTATTCATTTTTCTATTGGTACTTGTCTGATCATATGTACCGGAATCGTTATTAACGAAGGTTCTAAAATTCAGGGACACAAAGGACGCAAAGAAGGCACAGAGGGCACGGAGGAATGCAATTGGTTAATTAAATACATGCATTAATCAGCGTCCATCAGTATAATCAGCGGCCGCAGGCCAGTGTTCCTTTGTATTTCCTCGATACAGCCTCATAAAAACAAAGAGAAATGTCACCGTTTGTTGAACTGAATTCAATTACCTTTGCCACATGGTGGAACAAAAGCAGAACATACAATTGCAAAAGATTGTGGTTACTGTGGCGCTGGTGTTACTTGTGGTGAAATTTATCGCCTATTTCATCACCCACTCCAATGCCATCCTTACCGATGCACTCGAAAGCATCGTGAATGTAGCTGCAGGTTCGTTCGGATTATATAGTTTGATACTTGCCTCCAAACCACGCGATATTTCGCACCCGTATGGACATGGCAAAATTGAATTTATTTCAGCAAGTATCGAAGGCAGTATGATCTTTATCGCCGGCGTAATCATCATTGGCAAATCGGCCTACAACCTCATTTATCCCCACCAGGTACAACATATTGAACAGGGTATTTTACTGGTCAGTTTCGCCGGAGTGGTCAATTTTGCCATGGGATGGATCATGGAACAACGCGGTAAAAAAGCGAACAGCCTCACCCTGATCGCCGGCGGAAAACATTTGCAAAGCGATGGCTGGAGCACCTTAGGTTTACTCATTGGTCTTGGGCTGTTGTTGATATTTAAATACGTTTGGATCGATAGCGTTGTAGCGATTTTGTTTGGTGCATATATCTGTTTGGAAGGCTATCGCATTTTGCGCAAAAGTATTGCCGGTATCATGGATGAAGCAGATACAGTATTACTGGAATCGCTGATCAACACCTTCGAAAATAACAGGCAACCCAATTGGGTAGATATCCATAACCTCAGAGCCATCAAGTACGGTGCACATCTGCATTTTGATTGTCACCTCACAGTACCCTTTTATTTCTCTGTACGCGAAGGCCACGACGAAATTGATAAAATGGAAGCCATCATCCACAAAAACCACGAAACTTCTGACGAATGGTTTGTGCATGTTGACGCCTGTGTGCCTCCCGCGATGTGTAAGATATGCATGAAAACAGATTGTCCGGAACGCAAACAGCCATTCACGGAAAAGATCACCTGGACTTTAGAAAACGTGATCCGCAATCAAAAACACCTGCCGGAAAAGTAATTATACCTTCGTAGCGTCTTCTGCTGACCTATGTTGCATCAAACCGGTAACGATCAGATATTGTGCAATGATATAGGTGGTCATGATGAGTAAACCCGCCATGGGTATTTGCCTATAGAACATATTCCAGGCGATCATGGAATCGGAAGCAATAAAAATGATGGCGCCGATCTGAACAAATAAAAAACTAAACAAGGGTGTTCTACCCATGCGGAACAAAGCAGCGATACACATTAAGGTGATCACGGTTGCATAGGCTAACACCGGTATGCGCATGTCACCCAAACCCGGATACAGTGCATAGCACAAATACACGGCATAGGCAATCGGTAGGGCAATCCATGGATATAATAGATGC
>JAYRVB010000289.1:0-2335 GCA_041918775.1 Chitinophagales bacterium | reverse complement strand
GGCCTGTTAAAACTGGAAACAAATACATTTGGCTCTTCCAGTCCGAGGTTTTTCTTGATATCACTCTGCACCTTAGGTGTAGCAGTGGCCGTGAGTGCAATGATCGGGATATCATCATTGATCGCTTCGATCATACTGTGAATCTGGCGGTACTCCGGGCGGAAGTCGTGGCCCCACTCAGAAATACAGTGTGCTTCATCCACCCCGACAAAAGAAACGCGAATACCCTTAAAGAACTCGATATTTTCCTCTTTACGAAGTGTTTCAGGTGCCACATAGAGCATTTTGGTGCGGCCGGCCACGATATCTGCCTTAACCTTTTTGATCTGCTGCCGATTGAGCGAGGAGTTCAAAAAGTGCGCAATATCGTTATTGCTGCTGTAGCTGCGTACCAGATCAACCTGATTCTTCATCAGGGCGATCAGCGGAGATACAATGATCGCCGTTCCATCCAGCATCATGGCCGGTAATTGATAGCACAAGGACTTTCCGCCCCCGGTAGGCATGATCACAAAAGTGTCGTTGCCATTTAACAGGCTGGTAATGATCGCTTCCTGATTTCCCTTGAAATTATCGAATCCAAAGTATTCCTGTAGTGTTTCCTTTAGCGTTGCATGAGATACATCCATCTTCTTCACAAAATTTTTATTGACGGGCGATTGGGTATATTTGCATCCGATTTAGACACAAACGCGGATCACTGCCGCTTCTACCCACGGTATGAGAATCGCCTACTAAATATACTAAAAAAAAATTAATAATAGTTCAACTCGTAGAATTATACCATCCGCGTCAATGAGTAATGTTTATGTAGTGATAATGGCAGGCGGCATCGGGAGCAGGTTTTGGCCTGAAAGCCGGGTCAAGAAACCGAAGCAGTTCCTCGACATCCTTAATACGGGTGAAACCCTTATCCAGACTACCTATGCCAGGTTTTTAAAAATAGCCGACAAAGATAACATTTTTATCGTAACAAACGAACAGTATCGTTCAACTTTGTATGAGCAATTACCTGACATTACGTCAGCCCAGATCCTGGCCGAACCCATGCGCAAAAACACTGCGCCATGTATCGCCTATGCCTGTCATGTGATCGCCCAGCGCGATCCCAACGCGGTGGTGATCATCTCGCCTAGCGACCACCTGATGTTGAACGAGGACAAATTCCTCCTTACAGCCCTGGAAGCCCTGGAATATGCCCAGAAACACGATGTTTTACTCACCCTGGGCATCAAACCAAGTCGCCCGGATACTGGCTATGGCTACATTCAGTTCGATGAAAGCACCGTTGCCGGGCACATCCATAAAGTGAAAACCTTTACGGAAAAACCAGACCTGGAACTCGCCCGCACCTTCCTCAAAAGCGGCGATTTCCTCTGGAATGCCGGCATTTTCGTTTGGAACGTGAAAAGCATCATGGAAGCCTTCGATGAACACCAGCAGGATATTCATCAGGCCTTCTGGGCCGCCCGAAAGTCATTCGGAACCGCCGACGAGCGCCGCATGATCGAAAAAGCCTATAGTATCTGCCCGAATATTTCCATCGATTACGCCATCATGGAAAAAGCCAATAATGTGTATGTGATCCCCTCCTCGTTCGGATGGAGCGATCTGGGCACCTGGGCAAGTTTATGGGACAACTACGAGAAGGACTACTACGGCAATGCGGTTAAAGGCGAAAATGTGATGATCTATGATGCCACAAATAATATGATCATGGCCAACAACAAAAAACTGGTGGTGATCCAGGGCTTGGAAGATTATATCATAGTGGATACAGATGATGTGTTATTGATCTGTCGCAAAGACAAAGAACAGGAGATCAAAGACATCACCACGGATATGAAGCGTCAGGAAAAAGACGATTATCTGTAAACAATATACAAAAGCCCATTTCGGTAAAGCACAAGTAGGTTAAACTTCAATCATGCACAGTCCTTATCTTTAAGGCATGGCAGAGCATTCCGTTAGGATAAAAAGTAAATTACCACAGGCCGGCATTTCTATTTTCGCGCGCATGACCGCACTGGCGAATCAGGAAGGTGCGATCAATTTGGCACAGGGATTTCCGGATTTTTTATCCAGTGAAAAACTGATCGAACTGGTGCATCAATATATGTGTAAAGGTATGAACCAATACGCCCCTATGCCCGGTGTATTAGGCTTGCGCGAACGCATCGCTGAAAAAGTGTTTGGTATATATGCTGCACAATATGCACCAGATACAGAGATCACCATTACAGCAGGTGCAACACAAGCTATTTATACCAGCATCGCAGCAACCATACACGAAGGCGATGAAGTGATCATTTTTGAACCGGCTTACGACAGCTAT
>JAYRVB010000288.1:0-5291 GCA_041918775.1 Chitinophagales bacterium | reverse complement strand
GCCGCGAGTGTCAGGCAGTGGTTGACAAACAATCTTATCAACGCCCCGAGCGGAAACGCCAAATTATTGAAAGCACAAAATGCGCCATAGAATCAGCGCGTCGCTACATCCGCGAATACTTGATGACTCAGGTAATTTTTGCAGTACATTCTGAGCGAACATACCAGAACAAAACACGAAAACGCTTACACTAAATAGCAGTTGCCTCATTTCTTTTGATAGTCAGACGGAATACGAAATATATTCGTTGGAAAATTGTTTTCACTGAGTTCAATCACCTCAAATGTGCGGGTATATCTTTTATTGATCACCTGTAATCGCAAAACGGCGCCGCCTTCATAACCCAGATATACATTCGGTGGAACCACTACCTGATTTACTTCTGTTTGTATGTCGTATCTGGAGGAAGGAAATACCATATCATCGGCAGCCCAGATATATGCTGTATCTGACGACGGGATGATGCCACTGCGTACAACGCGATATTTGGTACAGGGATGTCCAGCAATGGTGATTTTTTCATTGGTAGCTTCCACGGTTGGTGCAAAGTGATCAGGCATCAGATCTTTTAAGGCATCACTAGGATCCCCAAGGTCAGAATATTCGCCGAATATGGCGAGTTTGTTCACCGTATCTAATTGCCAGGCTTCCTGTAGTTTTGGGTAAACGAGGATATTGCCTTTCGACATGCCTCCATGTTCGATCAACCTGAAACTGTCCTGCTGAAAATACATCTCCATACGTTCCGGACTGAATGCAGATAATGAAGCGGATAATACAGTGTCGCCTGCAGTAAATCTGGATACGATGACCACTTTGCCATAAAATACTTTTTTTGCAGGAACCTCAGTTTCCGGAATTGCTTCCTTTTTGGTGTCCTTACATCCGGTAACCAGCGCACCTGCCAGCAAAAAACCTGTGATAAATCTCAACATGCAGCAAAGATACGCGTTCTAACGCGTGTACTAGCTGTATCAGATATACGGGCGGAACGACAACATGGCATCGTACATCTCACGTCCTTTTGTATCCGCAAATGGCTTCAGGGTAAAGCCGGTCAACTGATAAAAATATACTTCCGTACGCACGACCGTAAGGCAATACCAGACATCCAGCGTATCATACTTGCCGGTGAATCGCATCGAAATGGCTTCATACCCATAGAGTCGGGTGGTATCAGTCTGACGAATTTCTACATCCTGCATTGCCTTGAACATGGCTTGTGCGGCGTAATTGGCGTATTCTGATGTAGTGATGATGATACTATCGTCTTCTGTATCGGGTATCTTTTCGCGATATACCACAAAATTGCTGTTGTGCAAACTATCCGTATAGGCTATGGCCGCACGGGTATTGATTTTTCTATCGGGGTAGAGATAGGGTGGAAGGTAGATCTCAAACTGCCCTTTCTTAACTACATGTACAAAGTCGGAGTAATCAGCCTCGTATGTTTCTTCATTACAGGCGTTCAGCAAAAATGCCAAAACCACTCCATATGCCAATAGTCGTGCTACCAGGCTTTACCTTTTTTAAGTGTATAGTGTAGAATGTATTGTGTGGTTTCATCAGAATAATAGAGATACATGGTTTTTTTATCCGGCGCAAAACTCATACCGCTGATAAAGTAAAAATCCTTGAATTCATTTGAGTATAAAACAGGAAGGTCAAATGGTTTATCGGTGGATTTTCGAGAGGCCTTGTACAATTGATTGCCGGCGATCAGGAACATCGTGTTTTCATCAGGGGTCAGCCATACACTCACGATCTCCAGGTTCACAGCTCCTGTAAAGGCGACTGCTTTTGGTGTGGCAAAATCTGTCTGTAAGCTGCTGCGCTCTGTATACATGAGTTTAAAATCATTTGTAAAATACAAACGCAAGGCATCTGCAGAAAGCCATGGATAGGCATCACTCACTTCAGGGGTGTTGACACTCGTTAACAGGCGCATATCGGAATACTGTCCATTCGGCAATTTATCGGCAATGGCCAGCTCATTATCGTTCCATCCACTATATGCATTTACAACAAAAACGATATGTTCTTCGTTTTGAGAGGCAGACACCTGAAAGATGCGCAGGGAGTCGACAGGATTGTTCAGATTGAATGCGGTAAGCGGCATTGGTGGGGCATCTGGCAATACGGAGTAGGCATACAGATCGGAATGCAGTTCCACGTAGTTTTCGAGGTCGCCATCGATCAGTCCCAGCATAAACGCACTGCCGTCCTTGGTGAGTTGTCCGGGGCCGATCTCATGGGTATCCGGGATCGGCAGACTGCGCTGAAAAGTGAATAGTCCCGTGGTGGTAAACTGAGTTTGCCCGCTCAGCGGGAAGGCATATAAAAAGCAGATAAATAGAGATACCTTTACAGTTCTGATCATAACTACAAATTTAGGTATTAAAAATCATGCCCGACGTAATCTATCCACTGGTTGTTGCCCGAATGCCGGATGAAGATGTGCTGGATGCCCTGCGCAATAAGGACAAATATGTGGATGAAATGCTGCTGGCATTGCTGGATGCTGTGGAGAAGCGTGGCCTTGCTTTTGCAGGTGCTGCGGATCTGCGTGCTGAGATCACTGCGCGTTTTGTGCCCGAGCCTGAACCTGAAGAACTGCCTGATGAAGTAGTGATGGAAGAATTGCCGGTGCTGTATTCGCAAACCGCCATCCTCGCCTTTACGATCTTCTTTACCCCCTTGTTTGGTGGTATCCTCTTGGCCATGAATGTGCACAAAGTAAGGAGCTCGCGCACATGGCAGGTGGTGCTCATCAGTATTGTGCTCACTACGCTGGTGGGATTGGCGAATTATTTGATACCGCAATCCAACTTTGTGATCATATTGATCCCGATCGCTGCGGGATTTATTCTTTCGGAACTCGTTTGGAATCGATTCATCGGAAAAGGGGTGCCTTATATGCAACGTCGTGTGCTCATCCCACTCATCATTGCATTGGCCATTACCCTGCCTATTGCTTATTATGTGCAACAACATCCGGAGATCCTAGAAATGCAATCCATGAACAATGAGAAATAAATTCATCTTAGCCCTTTGTCTGTGCTTTTCGTTGACGCTGAGTAAAGACCTGCTGGCAGATTCGCCATTGACGTCTACTTATTTCGCTAGCTTCTATTATGAATATCCTATGGTGGCCACTGCTGAAACGACCAGGGCACTGAATGACGACATTATGGCTTTTTTAGCCTCCGATGAGCAATTGATCGATGTGAAAGCTGCGGTCATCAATGCCATAGGTTGGAGTTATGATGGTACAAAAAATGCCGAGATGTTCTGGAATTATCTGGCCAGAAAACATGCCACTACTTCCGAAAGTTTAAGCTATGCGTTGCTCTCAGCGCACGAGCTATTTTGCTATGGATACCTGATGGCGATGGATGATTATTTCAATGTGGCGAATGCGGTAGAAGTATTAAAGCTTGCCACCACAAAAGATAATACCAGCTACACCATCCACATGGTACTAGCCATGACCGAAGCACAGATGAGCATGGATTATGACTGGTGTGGTGTTTGGAAATCTATGCGTACCGTATTGAACAATACCACACTCAAGCGCGACATCAAAACCGCGGCTATTCAATCTGTGGTAGATTATATGATCTTGTATAAATCGAGTTGCTACGAATAATGTAGCACGCCGATTGCTGCGGTTGCCACACTTTACTTCTTCGAGAACCATTCCTTTACCACCTGCTCAGCTTCTTTGCCGCAAGGGTTGAAGTCTTTGGTGTAATCTTCAGCGTAGCCCATATAACTAGGCCATTTCCAAAGATATACGCTCTGAATCCAAGATTCGTCCGACATCGCTTTTTGCATGACGCTGTAACACCTGCGCTGCGCTGCTTCGCTGTATTCGTATTCGTCTGCGTCCTTATGTGGTTCAAGCCAGGGTTGACTGATGCTTTTAAATCCGATCTCTGTAAAAAATACAGGCTTTTTATAAGCAGAAGCTACCTTTTCTATTTTGGTCAGGTTAGCTTCAAATTGTTCCAGTAACTGCGCATCCGAAGGATCAGGTGCAGAGGCGAGGGGATAATAGCAATTCACGGAAACAAAATCCAGCTTATCCCAAAAATCTACCTGTTCAAATTCCCTTCCCCAATTTGCCGCATAGGTGATGTATCCGGAATACACTTTGCGCACCTTGTCGAATATCGCATCCCATTGCGCATGTTGACTCAATGAGGCCGCCTGAAATTCTGTACCCACACACAGGATATCGATATCGTATATTTCTGCAAAGAGTGCGTAATGCATGATCCATTCCTCATAATATTCAAAAAATGCATTCCAGTCGTTTGCATTTTGCATAGTGATATCGCCGGTCCAACCGAGCCACGACCAAAGTTGTGGTTTTACCATGGTGATCATGCCTTTAGCCGCAGCCTGATAACAACTGTGCAGGATCGCCTGGTCATTTTCCATACCTGCACCTTCGGTATAATGAAAGCGGCCTGGTTTATCCATGGATCGAAACGTGCTATATGGGATGACAGCGATCGTGTTACATCCCAGTTCAGCCAGTTTGGCGATCGACCGATCAGCTTCTGAACCCATATAGCCATTGTAGATCTGATAGCCTTCATGCGCGAAATTGAAACCATACATTTTTTCCGGTAAAGGTTTGCGCTGTTTCTCCTTATACGCGATGGACTTTGCCTTTTGATCAACAAATCGGTACCAGGCCTGTTGCATGGTGAGCAGATCGGCTACTTGTTGTTTTCCACTATACCAGGTTTGGATTGTTGATGCATCGGAGGTGCTCAGTAAATAATCTACAAAGCTGGAAGCAGCAATATGCATCAGGTAATCTGATTCGCCTAAAAAGGCTTCATTGTCGATCAACATGGCAATACCCGGCATGGCATCTGCAGCCAGTAATTTTCCTGCTAATACAGATGTATTCGTCTGCATCCAGTTTTCGGTCAGGTGGATGGCTAATCCTTCCTGAATTGCCCGAATACCGGATGTGCCCCAAAGCATTTCGAGTGCCAGCATAGCGGGCTTTTCATCGTAACGACCTGTATATTCATCATCGATCACTGTATATAAAGCCGGAGGATCCATTTGTATGATGGTTTGATCGGCATTGTCCATCTGCATTGCTTTCGTTTCAGCATCTTTGAATAAATGGACCTGAATATCTGTGGGTAAGGCCTTATTACAAAATGTTTCAACAGCACGTAAGCTTTGCTGTATATGTGAATCATAATTGGAAAGATGCTCGATTTCAAGATTGTTGTGCGCAATGTTTTATACACGACCTGATT
>JAYRVB010000287.1:0-8080 GCA_041918775.1 Chitinophagales bacterium | reverse complement strand
CGAAGAGCACCCCGTATTGTTGATAGGCTACACTGGCCCGGATATAAGTATATGTCCCCGCCGGCAGGCGTTCTATTTGCATACTGGCAAACTGTGTACCCTCCTCTGAGATCGCTGAAGCGGCAAAATCTATAGCGCGTTCGCCTCCCTCTGAAGTTTCAGGCGATTGATACAATATGACCCCATCGCCTAATTGCACCAGACTGTCCTGCAAGACCTCGATATAATGCACACTCATCTTCTGCATATCCGGGGTCTGTGCTGCATGGCCGGCTGGAATGGTAACCGGATTGCCGAAATTATCGAGGCGAGCCTGGTCCTCAGCAAAGGCCATTTTGAAGTAGATCTTGTTAAAAGTGGTCACATCCTTGTTACAAGCACCCAGCAATACACTGCCCAGCAGGATCGCCGGCATGCGCAATTTCGATGCAGAAAAACGGGTCAGAAAACGGGTGTCGTCCATAGGGTGCAAGATACGAGTACTTAGGTGTGCCAAGCAAATAGGAAAATGTCAATTATACACCTGTTTACCGGCGTTTGCTCCATTTTCTGATCAGCAAAGGGAGGATGAATACATCCGGCCAAACTGCCGTAAACAGGGTAACTCCGGTGAGTAACCCTATGTTGAAGGTAGCCGCGGTAGGGGAGAGTAATAGGATCATGAAACCAAAAAACAAAATTAGTGACATGGTAAAAACGGCTTTTCCGGTTTCCGTGAATGTGTTTTGCAAGGCAATTTCTATCGGGTATCCTTTGCGCCTTTCAATATTGTATTTAGATAAGAAATGTATCGTATCGTCAACGGCAATGCCATAACTGATGCCAAAAATAATAGAGGTTGGCGCATCTAATTCAATTCCGAAGATACCCATGATGCCGGCACATACTACAAGCGGGATCACATTGGGGATGATACTGATGATGACCATGCGCAGATCCCTGAATAAATATGCCATCACGATACCTATACATAAAAACGCGAGCAATACACCGCTCAAAATATTCTTGCGCAGATACAAAGTGTTTTTATCAAAGATCACACCGGTACCGGTAGTGGTAAATGTGACCAGTGTAGGATCTGTTTCCGTAGAAATAAATTCCTGCAGATCATCCTGCATCGCTCTGATGCTGTCTGTGCCTACATCTGAAACGAATCCACTGATGCGACCTGCCTTGCGATCTTCGCTGATCAATGTATGTATTTCACGCAACGCAAAGCGATCCAGGTCTTTGCGATACTGTAATAAAGTGCTGTCATTTTCAGGTAATACATAGGCGTCTATCCGATCACCACTATATGCGCGATGCATGCTTTTATACACCATGGTGACACTCTGCAATCCATTTACAATGGGATAGGTCTTTGCCTTATTTTCTACTTTTTCGATCTCGCGCAAAACTGCCGGTTCGTCAATCTGGTGTGCACCTTGTGCTTCTGCAGCGATCTCAAAAGGACGAAATCCGTTGAATTGCTTTTCAAAAAAATAAAAGTCCTCGGTCACCGGCTCTCCTTCAGGCAAACCCTGACCAATATGGATATTGGTACTAATGTTCAGGATGCCAAATAAACTGACACCAAGGACCAAAAATGTGACATATAATATCGGTTTTACCCGCTTTTTGCCGGTGGTATACAGGCCATCGAGGAACCTGGTCCACCCCGCACTTTCACCATCGGTATGCGCATCGAGCTGATCCTGACGAAATAGGGTGAGCAATGGGCTGATGATGAGGATCACGACCGCATATACCACCAACACTCCAAGTGCCGAATACACCCCGAAGTTGCGAATGGGAGGTACATTTGAGGTAAGCATACTCAGAAACCCGATGGCAGAGGTCACTGCGGTAAGCCCGGTGGCGAATCCGATGTCACTCAGGGTCCGAAACAAGGCGATACGACGATTGGCATTCCGGCGCAATTCGATCAGGTATTTTCCGACAAAATGCACCGCATCGGAGATCCCTATGATGATGATCACAATAGGGTAGAGGGTGCTCATCACATTCTGTTCAATGCCCAGCAAACCCATGATGCCCGTAAAGAAGAGGAGGGACAAACCAACGGTCAGAGCTGATAGCACCACCACCCACACCTTCCTGAACATGAGGTAGGTAACGATCACCACAAGCAACACGCTCAGCATGGCATAGAGCACGAATTCCTTTTGCTGTATCCGCACCAGTTCTGTCTCAAAATAGGCCTTGCCAAGGAGGTGGTATTCGCTGATGCCGGCCTGCTCCATAAGCTGCTGAACATCAGCAATGAGTGGTTTTGCGTCGTGTTGGTCAAGGGTATCGCTGGTTTTCAGCAGTATGACCGTTGTGCGTCCATCTTCTGAGATCAGCTTACCCCGCATGCGCTCATCCTGTATGATACGCGTGCTGTCATCCGCATAGCGTCCGGGTTCGTCCACGTGAAGCGCAGGAAAATCCAGGAAACCGAACGGCGATCTCACCGCATAACGAAAATTGCTGATGGAAACCACCCTTTCCACGCCCTGGATGCGACCTGCAGCGCGGGTAGCACTATCGAGGCTCGTAAGAAATCTCTGCTCAAACACTCCCTGCTTCGGCTGCATGCCGATGAGCAAAAAGTTATCATCCGGTTCAAACCGTTCGCGAAAATCGAAGTAATAGGCAAGATCGGGGTCGTTCTCGGGGAAAAAGTCGGCGTAATCGTAGGAAAAACGCAACTGAAGCGTGAAGTGGATGGCAAGAGGGATAAGGAGCAGGGTGGCGGCCACGGCAAACCTTACGGGCATGGCGGCTATCCACTTCCAGATATTCCATTTCATAGCCCCTTCCGCCTCATCGGATCCATGTGTTTTCGAGTGAATGTTTAGGGATAATGTCAATTCTACCCAATATGTTCATAACCCCCCGGATATTTTTTGCATATACCCAACCCTTTGACTACCTTTATTCGTGAATAGGGCTATACCTAGAAAAATTAAACGAAACATGTATATGAAGCAGCTACTCTTCAGAATTTCGCTCTCTCTCCTCCTTGTTTCCGGTCTTACCATCTTTGCATCAGCTCAGGCAGTTGCAACACCCGGCAACGCAACGATCAGTTCGGATATGGTCATTCAGATCGATCCCGCTGCGCCATTGATGGAAACTTATACCTTTTCTATCGCAGGCATCTCATTTGATAATGAAGAAGCGGCTACCCGTTTTTTCAGCATGAGCAGGGATAATATCCTGAATTACACACTGGATTTTACTAAGAAGACAGTAACCGTGAAGCTTGGTCTTCAGTTTACTGAACCAAGAGGATGGGGCGTAACGGAATACAACGCGTATTTCGCAACGCTGGCTGAGCGCTATCGCACTACATTGGCTATTGTGAACGAATAAACTCCTTGATCAACCTGTAAAAAACAGTTCATGCAAAATAAATTTTACGCTTTTGCCACTTTGGCAATTTTATTAAGTGTTCATATTGGTCGCCTCCAAGCTCAGATTGTTGGCGCCAACGTATTTTTAAAGGGGAACTATGTTGAAGTAGGTATCAATACCTGCGGTGCTTATGGAACGCCAACAGCACCTCCTGCCGGATACCACCCAACAGAAGGTGGATTGGGCTTCGTGGCCGATTGGGAATCTGATGGATGGGATGCCGGTACTCCTGAATATTGCGGCGACTACTTCGTACCTGGTTCTCCGGTGGAAGGCTGGCAGTTGCAGATCGGTGACGACTGGTGGACGAATACTGACCAATCATGCGCAGGTTCGGATATTCCCGGAGATGTGTCTGATTATACTTTTGCAGCAGGTATTTATACCGGTGTGTGGACAGGTAACCTGACCGCACCCGGAGGTATAGATCTTGATATCACACAGATCACAACTTTACCGGAAGATGCCTTATACTTTGTGACACGTATTCTTTTGTGTAACAATGGTCCGGATCCTATCAATGATGTGTATTACAAACGCAACGTTGACCCGGATAATGACCAACCATGGAGCGGCGACTTTACTACAGATAACATCATTGTATATCAACCTCCAACTGACCCTGAAGCATTAGTGACTTCCGAAGGATTAACTTATGGTTGCTTTCTTGGTATTGGAGCGCGAGATGAAAATGCACGTGTTTCATACGGTAATTTCGGTACTGATGACGGAAGCCCACAAGATGTTTGGGAAGCAACCGGTGGTTATTTTGGTGATGGCTCCTCCGTGGGTGATATCGCAAACTCTATTTCCTTTTATATCGAAACTATCAACCCGGGCGAATGTAAATGCGTTGCCTTTGCATATATCCTCAATGTAGATGACCTGGAAGAAGCTTTGGAAGCAACTGTAACGTATAACCTGACCGCTGATGACCTCACCGTATCCTCAGGTGATACTGTATATATCTGCGAACCTGGTGAGCCTGTTACATTAAGTATCCTCGGCGCACCGGATTATGAATGGACCTGGTCACCAACCACAGGCCTCGATACTTTTGTTGGTGATACCGTTGTGGCTACCGTTACTGAAACAACAACTTATACCATTACCGGTGTAGGTGGATTCTGCGGGGATGCTACACTTGAAGTAACCATCGTTGTGGATGACACCGAATTTGCCGATGCAGGAGATGATGTGGCCATATGTCTGGGCGATGCTACCATACTCAGTGCAGATGGTGGTCCGGGTGCGGATCTCTATAGTTGGGCACCGGCAACCTATTTAGATTGTACTGATTGCCCTGATCCTACTGTAACACCTACTGAATCCGGCGTTTTTGTTTATACTTTGACTACCACCAATGATCGCGGTTGTAATGCAACAGATGATGTAGAAGTTACGGTGCATGCACTTCCTGAAGTGGATGCAGGTGAAGATGTTGATCTCTGTCCTGAAGGATCAGTGCAATTAGAAGCTACAGGTGCCGTAGAATATTCATGGTCACCATCAACCGGATTAAGCTGCGATGATTGTCCGGATCCAATTTGTACCGTAGATGAAACAACAGTTTATACTGTAACAGGAACAGATGCTAACGGCTGCGTGAGTACTTCCACCATTGAAGTGAATGTATTCCCTAACCTCGAAGACATCATGTCTGTGGAAACGGATGAATCTGTATTAGGTGTGTATGGATTTGATTTTATTCAGATCGATACCATCGATATTTATATGGGTGAAACCGTAGTATTGAATGCTGAAGGTGCTGTGGAATATGTATGGACACCTGCAGCAGGACTTAGTTCAACTACTATTGAAGACCCAACCGCAAATCCTGAAGTAACTACATTGTATGTAGTAACCGGTGTTGACGAAAATGGTTGCGTGGATGTTGACTCTATCCTGATCTTCGTTGTAGGTGAAATTGAAGTGGAAATTCCAACTGCATTCTCTCCGAATGGTGACCTCGTGAATGAAACATGGTCGCCATATGTAACCGGTTCAGGATGTATCGATGGATATACCATCTATAATCGTTATGGACAGGCAGTGTTTGAAGGACCTTCTATTTGTCCTGATTTCCCTTGCCTGCCAAACGATACTAATTGCGGATGGAACGGAACATTGGATGGTGTTGAACAAGAACTTGGTACTTATGTTGTTGTGATCAGGTTCTCTACATCAGACGGTATTGATAAATTATGGTCTGGAAACTTCACACTGGTAAGATAAAAGACGCATTAACCAAATTAACCTAATTGTTTCAACGAGAAGACACACACACGAACAGTCATAAACTCGTTGCACAGGCAAACCAATAAACCTATCAATGAAACACTTGCACAACCTCATCCTGGCCGGTAGTATTCTGG
This sequence comes from Chitinophagales bacterium, assembly GCA_041918775.1. Lineage (GTDB taxonomy): Bacteria > Bacteroidota > Bacteroidia > Chitinophagales > BACL12 > UBA7236. Next base: position 2,300 of record JAYRVB010000287.1, on the reverse strand, counting down.
CCACGATAACAGCAAATGCTCAGATCGTAGGTGCTAATGCATTTATGAAGGGTACATATGTAGAAGTAGGTGTAAATACCTGCGGTGTATATGGTTCCAATGCACTTCCACCTGCCGGCTACCACCCAACTGAATTTTCAGGACTTGGCTTCGTAGCTGATTCTGATATGGATGGTTGGACAACAGGTACGCCTGATTACTGTGGCGACTACTTTGTTCCGGGTTCACCGGTAGAAGGTTGGGAGATACAGGTAGGGGCTGCTGTGTATACCAATACAGATCAATATTGCTGGACATCAGAAATACCGGGTGATGTTACATCATACGATTATTCTGCCGGTACATATACCGTAGTTTGGGAAGGAGATATTGCTGCGCTCGACCTGAGTGTGACGCAAACAACTACACTTCCTGAAGATGCGCGTTACTTTGTTACTCGTATCTTATTGTGTAATGATGGTCCTACAGATCTTACAGATGTATATTACAAAAGAAACGTAGACCCCGATCAGGATCAACCATGGTCATGGGATTTTACTACTTACAACGAAGTAGTTTACAACCCACCAGCCGATCCGGATGCATTGGTTACTGCTGAAGGTTTAACCTATGGCTGTTTCCTCGGTATGGGTGCGCGTGATGAAAATGCGCGTGTTTCATTCGGCTGTTTTTCTACAACGGATGGTACCCCTGCACAGGCTTGGGCAGGTACCTCGGTTTGTCCATGGAGCGGTGGATATAGCGCTTCAGGAAGTAATACAGCTGACTGTGCTACTCAGGTTACCTTTAAAATTCCGCTGATCGCTGCAGGTGAATGTCAATGTATCGCTTTTGCCTACATTTTGGATGCTGATGATCTTGATGAAGCATTGGAAGCTACCACCTCTATCGGCTTGGCTGCTGATGGTGTGGATATTTCTGCAAGCGGTGTTACACTGGTTTGTCCCGGTGATTCTGTTGAGTTGAATATTATCGGTGGAGAGGATTATGAATGGACCTGGACACCTTCTACCGGTCTGAGTTCTACTACCGGCGATACCGTTATCGCTTCTCCTGATATTACAACAACCTACCTGGCAACAGGCGTTGGTATTTGTGGTACCATAGAACGCGAAGTAACTGTAGAAGTACCACCTGCGCCTATTGCAAACGCTGGTCCAGATATGTCGCTTTGTCCTGGTGATACGATTCACCTCGCAGGTAGTGGCGGTATAACCTATAAATGGACTCCTCCATCTTACCTCGATAATGATACACTGGCCAACCCGGCTGTAATGAATCCGCTTACGAATATGTTCTATCAACTGATCGTATGGGATTCGAATGGATGTAGTGATACAGATGATGTAATGGTTACCTTGTTTGAACTTCCAACCGTTGAAGCCGGTGAAGATCATTACATGGCTATGGGTGGATTTGCACAATTGAATGCAAGTGGCGCAGTGGATTATACCTGGACTCCTGCTGATTTTCTCACAGATCCAAATATTTCTAATCCACAGGCATTCCCTGAAGATACTACCGTTTATTATGTAACCGGTGTTGACGCAAATGGTTGTGAGAATTTCGACAGCGTTACAGTATATGTATTGGAACAAACAACCATTGTATTACCAAATGCATTTACGCCAAATGCCGACGGTATCAATGAAACATGGCGCCCGGTATTGGTGGGCATCGGCGAAGTCGAATATTTTGCCGTATTCAACCGTTGGGGCGAGATGTTGTTTGAATCTTCTGATCCAACCATAGGATGGGATGGCACCTTTAAGTCAGACCTCCAGGAGATCGGCAACTATATTGTTTATGTGAAAGGTGTAGACGGATTGGGTAACGAAATAGTTAAATCCGGAATGGTGCTGCTCATGCGCTGATATTCCTGATGAACGAATAGCAAAGTCCTGATGTAAGCATCAGGACTTTTTTTATGTACTGCTTTTCAGCAATCTGCGCATCACATAATTACCGGGATGCAATAATAAACCCTGTTGCAGGGTAGCCTTTGCATCACTTTGCAAACCCGCTGCCAATTGCGTCTGTGCTAATTTGATATACACTTTCCTGGAAGGCGATAACCCGAGCACATATTGATAATCACTAATGGCTAGCTGCGGGTTGGCGGACATATATTTGGCGTATACATCTGCGCGTAAAGTGTAATAGGTCACATTATCGGGATCTAACTGTGTGGCAGTATTTAAAGCACCCAGTATCTTGATGAGCATCTCGCCATCAATGCGTTCTGGATATGTCGTATAAACCAGGGCCAGCTGATACCAGTTTTCTGCCTGATCGGGTTG
>JAYRVB010000286.1:0-9878 GCA_041918775.1 Chitinophagales bacterium | reverse complement strand
TCCTTCAATTTCCACCGTGATATCCGGATTTGCATTTAATACCTCAGCCAACTTCTTCAACGCATCTTTTCCCTTTGGATCCACAACAGTACTTCCAGATGCGAACAGTAATTTTTCACTCAACGAAACATATACCTTTCCATTTTTCCGTTCAACAGTCAGATCACTGCTGCTAAAACCACTCAATGCTTTATCAATGGTGTTCTTCAACTCGATCACTGTTTGTTGTTGCTGATTCAGTATGCCTTCGAGTTCAGCCACGCGTTTAGCACGCGACTCAAGATCAGCAGTAAGCTCCTCAATACTTTTCTGTTGCGCTTCAAGTGTAGCCGCCTTCTGATTCAGTTCTTTTTCTTTAGCAAACAACTCATCCGATTTCTTTTGCAGGTCTTCACGCAATTGCTGGTTTTCATTAGCCGATAAGGCGAGCAATTGATTGATGCGATTATTCAATACATCTTCAATTTGTCGCAACTGTTCGTTTGCGGCCACCATTTGATCATACCGGTTATGGATGTCCATACTATCCTTACGCATCAGGTTGATCGTGGCATACACTTCATTCAACTGCTTGTTGAGGGCATCCACTTCACTGGTTTTCATGCGCAATTCACTGCGCAAAGCGGCTGTATCCTGCATGCAGGCATCTCTTTGAGCAACCGCATCCATGTATTGACGCTGCGGAACACAGGCCGACAACAGTCCGGCCAATGTGACCAATATGGCTAATTGTTTCATAGTGTACATGTTTATTTCGCGAAATAAAGGCTTTTTCCTGATTTGCATTTGCTTGTTATCAACGTTTGGTAAGTATACCGAGCAACCCACGCTCCAGCACCTTAAAGACGGTTCTGGTGATCTGATGTTGTGTGGTTTTGTCCAATAAGGGCTTATCCTTGGTCTTTGTGGTTGTTTTTTCCCTGACCTTGCGCTCTCTTTCCTCCATCTGAAGTCGCTTTTCTTCCTCCTTCAGTTGCTTTTCACGCGCGGCAGCCTCAGCGCCCGCAGCCAGTTTTTTGGTCAGCAACTCATAGGCACTTTCCCTATCCAGGGTTTCATTGTATTTTTTGGCAAGGCCCGACTCTGCATTGATCTTTTGCATTTCATCGCTACTGAGCACATCCATGCGCGACTGCGGTGCTACCAATAAGGTATGCGCCAGCGGAGCCGGTGCGCCTTTTTCATTCAAGGCAGAAATGATCGCCTCGCCAATACCCAGATGCGTGAGCAGGTCTTCCGTTTTATAATAATCCGTTAAAGGGTAATTTTCAGCAGTGAGCTTGATCGCTTTTCGATCGTTAGCCGTAAAGGCACGAAGCGCATGTTGTACTTTTAAGCCCAATTGCGATAATACCTCCGGCGGCACATCTGTAGGCAATTGAGTACAAAAGAAAATGCCCACGCCTTTTGAACGTATGAGTTTTACAATGGTCTGTATCTGCTCGAGTAAATTTTTACTCGCCTCATTAAAGATCAAATGTGCCTCATCGATAATGATCACCAGCTTTGGATCATCTTTATCTCCTATTTCAGGAAAAGTACTATACACCTCTGCCAACAGGCAAAGCATAAAAGTGCTGAACAACTTAGGCTTGCTTTGAATATCTGTCAGCCTGAGGATATTGATATAAGCCTGACCACGGTCATTTATCCTGCAGAGGTCATTTACATCGAAACTTTTCTCGCCAAAGAACAAGTCGGCACCCTGCTCTTCAATTTCGATCACTTTGCGCAGGATGGTACCGGCACTCGAAGTACTGATCTTACCGTATTCCTGCTCGATCTCGGCTTTACCTTCATTGGTAAGATAATTCAACGCCTTTCTAAAATCCTTCAGATCGAGCAAAGGCATCTGATGATCATCGCAATATTTAAAGACCAGCGACACCACACCTTCCTGAATATCATTGAGCTCGAGGATCTTACTGAACAACACCGGACCAAATTCTGAAACCGTAGCGCGTAAACGAACGCCCTGCTCATTACTGATGCTCATCAATTCCACAGGATAAGCGGTAGGTTTCCAGGCTTTACCGATCTTTTGCATCCGCTCATCAATTTTCGGATTAGCAGTGCCCGGCATAGCGATCCCGCTCACATCTCCCTTGATATCCATGATAAGCACGCCAACCCCGTTGTCGCTGAGCTGCTCTACAATGCCCTGCAATGTTTTTGTTTTACCTGTGCCCGTTGCACCTGCTACCAATCCGTGCCTGTTCATCATGCGCAAAGGCACTTTGATGTGCGTTTGCATCAAGGGCTGATTGTCCAAAATGGCAGTACCCAAAATGATCGAGGTGCCTTGAAAGTTATACCCTTCATTGATCACCTGGCGGAATTGTTCGCTGCGGTCCACAAAAAATGATTTAATTTGCGGCAAAGATACGCTATATCGGGCGTGTCGTATGCGTATGGCCAACAAAGCAAAAACAGCATTTTTTTGTCGAAACTGTGGGTTTGAGTCCTCAAAATGGCTGGGAAAATGCCCATCCTGCGACCAATGGAACACCTTTACGGAGGAGGTCATCGAACGCCCGAAGGAAGCCGCCGAATGGAAAGACGAGAAACCCGAAAAACGGATACAGGGGCCAATTCCCATTGATGAGATCACCGCAGGAAACACACATCGCATCGTAACTGCTGATCTCGAACTCAACCGCACCCTTGGTGGTGGTATAGTGCCCGGCAGTCTGGTATTGGTTGGTGGTGAACCCGGCATCGGAAAATCAACGCTTCTGCTCCAACTGGCTTTGGATGTAAAAGGACATACCGTGTTGTATGTGTCCGGTGAAGAAAGCGAACAGCAGATCAAAATGCGCGCTGAACGTTTACCCGGTAAAAATCCTTCGCTGTACGTAAGTACCGAAGTAAGCATCGGGAAATTATTTACGCAGATCAAAAAATTAAAACCGGAGCTGGTGGTGATCGATTCGATACAAACCCTGGTTTCCGATTTCGTGGATGCTACCGCCGGCAGTATCGCGCAGATCAAAGAATGTGCTGGTCAGTTACAACGATTTGCCAAAGAATCGAATGTACCGGTTTTTATCATAGGGCATATCAATAAAGAAGGCTATATCGCCGGACCAAAGATCCTCGAACACATGGTAGATACCGTGTTGCAATTTGAAGGTGATCGCAATTACACGCACCGCATTTTGCGCACCATCAAAAATCGCTTTGGTTCCACAAGTGAAATCGGTATCTATAAAATGGAGGGCGATGGGCTTCGACAGGTAAATAATCCGAGTGAATTACTGATCACCGAAAAAGACGAACCCATGAGTGGTGTTGCGGTTGCAGCCACTATGGAAGGTTTACGTCCGATGCTGATCGAAGTGCAGGCGCTGGTAAGTCCGGCAGTTTACGGAAACCCGCAGCGCACAGCCACGGGATTCGACCTGCGTCGACTCAATATGCTCCTCGCAGTATTGGAAAAACGCGGCGGCTTTGCCTATGGCAATAAAGATGTATTTCTCAATATGGCCGGAGGATTGCGTGTGGAAGATCCTGCTATTGACCTGAGTATCGCCTGTGCACTGTTATCCTCCCTAACCGACATGGCTCTACCGCTCAATATGTGCTTTGCCGCAGAGATCGGATTGAGTGGCGAATTGCGCGGTGTGGCCCGCATTGAGCAACGGATTTCTGAAGCGGAAAAACTGGGATTTGAAAAAATATTCATCTCCAAACACAACATGAAATCCCTCAAACAAAATAAATTCCAGATCGAATTGCGCCCTGCTGCGAAACTGGAAGAGATATACAAACAATTATTTGTGTAACACGATGAATTCATTGTTCTGCATAGGCCACTGCAGCAATGCTCACTTTTATTTCGGGGATCGCCAGCAATGTTTGTGCACATGCTTCCAATGTAGAACCGGTGGTGATCACATCATCGATCAATAAAATATGCCTGCCCGGCATCGCAGTTGGATCCTTTACCGCAAATACATCTTTCACATTATCCCATCGCTCCAGCCGCGATTTTTTTGTTTGTGTACCGGTAAATTGCGTGCGCATCAACAGGTCCAATGCCATGGGCACCTGCAATACTGCACTAACCCCTTCTGCGATAAGGTCGCTTTGATTGTAGCCCCGCAAGGCGAGCTTGTCGGCGTGTAAAGGCACCGTGCTCACACAATCCACGCGCGCACAAATATGATGCATGCGCATATACTGCCCAAGCATGGTGCCCAACAAAACACCCACATCTTTCCGATCGCGGTATTTTAAAGCATGCATCAGCGATTGCACCTTGCTCCCCTTGTGAAAATGCAACATAGCAACCGCACCTTCCACCGGTACTTTTCCCCAAAACTTCTTTGCAACCGGATTATCCGGATAAGCACCAAAATCTGTTCGCGGCAAAGTGATCCGACAATTCAAACACACGATCTGCTCATGCCGGAGTAAGGGCATCTGGCAGGCTACACATAAACGCGGAAACAGCATATCACCCACGTCCCGCAACACTTTCAACGTTCCCATACCTGTAAGGTATGCTGTATGCGAAACTTACTGTACCATGTTCGTGGATACAATGTCGATTAACACGCTTAAAAGCGAATCAATCGCTCTATTATCCAAAATACACTGAATGAAAAAAATTACGGCCTGTGCAAAAAAAATCAGGCATTACTGATCACCGGAAACCATTTCTCCACACCGCCAAAGTTTTTATAGTAACGAGCTATACCTTCCACCATACTGCCTTCAAAATCGAAACATTTTCCACTTCCTGCGTGCACCTGAAAAATATGGTCGATCAGCATCGTCATCGCATGCATATCTTTTCCCTCTTCTGAAGAAACCGCAGAAATATAGATCAGGGTATGATCATCCTGTAATAAAAAACACGCAGCTTGAATCTGCTGTGCTGCATCCTGCACCGCAAGCAACTGTCCCTGCCCGCGTGCAAGTGCCTGTTGCATGATCCTTCCGAGTCGCCGGGTATCCGTTTCTTTTTGTCGCGACGCTGCGATCACATGTGCCAGATATTTTCTGCGCATCTGCAACAATACATCCGGGTCATGTAACGACACTACCTTAAGGGCAAATGCATCTGCTCGTTTTAAATTGCGCAGGGTCTGACTCCCATACTGTTTGCGCAAGGTGGTATAATCGGCATGCAGATCCACATGATGGGTGATCCGCAAGGTATGAGGTGAGGCCTGCGGAAGGTGATTTTGGGTATTGAGGTGTAATCTATACTGTTTCCAATGCCGTGCTACCAAGTCAACAGCATCCTCCAGATACGCCGCATGTGTAACATCAGCAAAAAACCAGCCTAATTGCTGCGTAAAAAATGGTTGGTAGGCTTTTCTGAAAATCCACCGAGCTGTGTAAGGTACCGGCATTACCGCCAGATAATCATCCAGCACCACCGCATCCCAATGCGCATCAGTGGCGGTATCGAGATACCAGCTTTGGGCATAGGGCAGCCTGTTCACTGCAGAAGCAATGCAGGCATCCCATTTTTGGTAGTCAATATCGGCGTGTCGAACGTACCTGATCACAATATTGTTGTGTTTCCTGCCGGGCAATACTCCGGCATCCATTACCTTTGCGGGTAATATCTGACAAATATACTTGAACATTTTACATCAGGTATTTTCCCTGTACAGCCCAACCTATTGGATATAACAAGCTATGGCGCATAAACCAACTATAAAACCCAACGAAACAGAACGTTGTATTCTGGTGGGTCTGGTCACCAAAGACCAAACCCTCGACCAGCTCAACGAATATCTGGATGAATTGGAATTCCTTGCAGAAACTGCCGGCGCCATCAGCGTAGAGAAGTTCTATCAAAAACTGCCACATCCCGACACCCGCACCTATGTGGGTAAAGGCAAACTCATGGAGATCAAACAGTTTGTGGAAGCAGAGGAGATCGATATTGTGATACTCGATGATGAGATCTCTCCATCGCAATTGCGCAATATCGAAGAAGAACTGAAGGTAAAGGTACTCGACAGGTCCATGCTTATTCTGGACATATTTGCCACACGCGCACAAACCGTGCAGGCAAAAACCCAGGTAGAGCTCGCTCAAACACAATATATGCTTCCCCGCTTGAAAGGGCTTTGGAGTCACCTCGACCGTATCAAAGGGGGTATTGGCATGCGCGGTGCCGGTGAAAAGGAAATTGAAACCGACCGTCGCGTTGCGCAACAACGTATCGCTTTATTAAAAGCACAATTACAAAAGATCGGTCAACAAAACGAAACACAACGCAAGAATCGTGGTGAATTGATCCGTGTGGCACTGGTGGGATATACCAACGTGGGTAAAAGCACCATCATGAATCTGTTGAGCAAAAGCGAAGTGTTTGCCGAAAATAAACTTTTTGCTACACTCGACACTACAGTGCGCAAAGTGGTGCTCGACAGAACACCGTTTTTATTGAGTGATACCGTAGGATTCATACGCAAACTTCCACATCACCTCATTGAAAGTTTTAAATCTACACTCGACGAAGTACGTGAAAGCGATATCCTGTTGCACGTAGTGGACATTTCGCATCCTGCCTTTGAAGACCATATCCGTGTGGTAACGGAAACGTTGAAAGAACTCGAAGCACTCGACAAACCGACCATACTTATCTTCAATAAAATGGATCTGTACGAGGAGCGCAATTTTGACAAGTACCTCACCACAGAGGTAAAACGCGACATACTCGCTGAACTTGAAAACACCTGGATGCAAAAAGCGAATGCCTCCTGCGTATTTATCTCCGCAACTGAACGTAACAATATCGACTTGTTTAGAAACATGTTGACTGATCTGGTTAAAGAACAATACCAGATCAGATATCCTTATAAGACGGAGTTCTTCTAATTTACTTATTGGTTAGTGTGGGAGTGTGGAAGTGTGCAAGCGTGTAGATGTGCCGGTCCCGCTTGGGCGGGATGTTGCTGCGCTCCATGTGGAGGTGGGTAATTGTGGAGGTGGGAGAGCAGGTTGGTAGGTATGGAAATTGAAATGCCTGTACCTGGTCTCTGATGTTTGATTTGTGAGACTTTCAGCTACAGGGATGATCTGTAGGTGCTTTGCAATTAGATATCAGGCTGCGTTATGTCAGTGGGTGGGCTTTGATCACCAATACCCGTTATCGTGTTCAAATAGAGGGAAGCGGGAAGCGAATGCGATGACTTCGGCGCGGACTGCTGCTTTGGTAGCTTCGTCTTCGGGTGCCATTACCAATCGATCTATCCATTCCACGATGCGTTCCATATCGGCCTCTTTCATGCCGCGCGTAGTAACCGCCGGCGTGCCGATGCGAATTCCTGAGGTCACAAATGGCGATTTATCGTCGAAAGGCACCATGTTTTTATTTACCGTGATATGCGCTTCGCCCAATAACGCCTCCGCTTTTTTGCCGGATATGTTTTTATTTCTCAGGTCGATGAGCATGAGGTGATTATCTGTACCATCGCTGATGATCTTATATCCTTTCGAAACGAAAGCTTTTGCCATTGCCTGTGCATTGGCGATCACCTGCTTACAATAAGCAATGTATTCAGGTTGCAGATCCTCGCCAAAAGCCACGGCCTTTGCGGCGATCACATGCTCTAGAGGACCACCCTGGGTTCCTGGAAACACCGCACCATCCAGAACGGCACTCATCATTTTCACTTCACCTTTTGGCGTAGTGTGTCCCCATGGATTTGGAAAATCAGTACCCATCATGATCATACCTCCGCGTGGACCACGCAATGTTTTATGTGTGGTGGTAGTGACGATATGACAATGCGGCATAGGATCATTCAACAATTTTGCTGCGATCAATCCGGCAGGATGTGAAATATCTGCAAGCAATATCGCACCCACCTTATCGGCGATCGCCCTGAAACGCGCATAATCCCAATCGCGGGCATACGCACTCGCACCGCAAATGATCAGTTTTGGTTTTTCAGCAAGCGCCGTTGCTTCCACCTTGTCCATATCAATTCGGCCGGTGGCTTCTTCTACTGAATAAAACACCGGGCGATAGAGTTTTCCGGAAAAGTTCACCGGACTTCCATGTGTCAGGTGACCACCATGTGAGAGGTTGAATCCCATCAGTGTGTCACCGGGATTGATACAGGCTAACATCACTGCGGCATTCGCCTGTGCTCCGCTGTGTGGCTGCACATTCACATAGGCCGCACCAAACAACTTCTTCGCACGCTCAATGGCCAAAGTTTCTGTCTGATCCACAAATTCACATCCACCATAATAGCGCTTACCGGGATAGCCTTCTGCATACTTATTGGTCATACAGCTGCCCATGGCTTCCAATACTTCACTGCTTACATAGTTCTCACTGGCAATCAGTTCTATCCCTTCTGTTTGTCTTTGCAATTCCTTCCTGATAATGTCAAAAACTTCGGTGTCGCGACGCATGTGTATTTGTTTGCAGCAAAAATAAGGAAAGTATGGGGTTGTGCGGTAGCCTTCAGCAGATGTAATGCCACATCAATTTGTTTGGTGCAGCAGGCAGACCGTTGATTATATTTTTTCGACAAGGAACCTGCAGTCCCAGATGCAGACTTCACTGCACAAGGTGAAATAGCAAACAATCGAACAGGCACCTAAAACTACATCGGGTTACCTGGTCTTATCCAGATAACCCGATGATTATAGGTTTTATGCGAAATTTTATCTGGCGATCATCACCCTTTCAGTGATCGCATGCTGTCCAGCTGTCAGTCGGATCATATACATGCCATCTGCAAGATTGTATTTGGCAAGGTCGAATTGCACCACATGGTCACCCTGAGCGCCGCTCACAGCAACTTCGTTCGTCAGATCCGCGATCAATTGACCGGTTGCCGAGAACACATGCAGTTGCATTTGGTCTTGTGCTGCACTCAAACCATAATGCATCTGTACCGGACCACTTGTAATAGATGGCACAGCGGTCATCGACATGTCGAATCCCTGATCGCTGATGGCAGTAAGCTGGCGGAAATGCGCTGTTGCATTCTCCAGATCGCTCAGTGCAAAGAAAATGTCGAGCGTAAATGGATCCGGATTTGCAATGTGGTTATCCAATTGCCAGTAGTCGAACACAAAACCCGCATTAGGCGTTGCGCTGAGGTCAATGAAAGTACCACTTGAATAGCTATTGGTATATGGATACGTTGGAGGCAATGTGCCTTCAATAGAAGCTACACCGGAAGCCGGAGGAAATATATCCAATACAAAATCGTATGATGGTAATTCCAAAGTGGTAAACCAGGCAGTGATGGTATCAGGTGCTGTTAAGGATACTGTTACAGAATCATCCGTGATAGCCGGTGCCGGTGTATGGTTGAGGAATTCCCAATGGTCGAATAAATAAGCAGGATCAGCAATAGCCTGGAAGCCGAGTGTTGTTCCGCTGTAATATGTTCCTGAGAATGGATATGCATCAGGAATAATGGTACTGATCTTCACATCATTTGGTGAGCCAACCGGTTCGATCTGCACTACTAAACCATATCCGGTTACATCAAAACAATCTTCAACACCGGTTACCAGATAACCGCAACGTTCTTCAATGAATGCACGTAATTCATCAAAGTTGGTATTCCATCCGGAATAGGTGCCACCCCATTTGTCAGTATGACGCTCCATTTCTCCATCGATGACCGCACGTACACTATCCAGCCTTGGCAGGATCACTTCGCAATCAAATGTGGTATTCAACATATCCGCAAAGCGATTCACGTATAATGAGAAAAAGTCAGCATTGTCCATCAAGGCATTGGCAATATCGATATGGCCATTCGGATCCACGCCACCCAATGTAAGCGGATCGCAAGGATCGGCAGTTGGTGAGTCGTCAGGCACACCTGTGTAATTGATGTAGTGACCAAAGGTTGCATCCTCATCCCACAATACAT
>JAYRVB010000285.1:0-2270 GCA_041918775.1 Chitinophagales bacterium | reverse complement strand
TTCGGATATGCCAACTGCCACTTTTACACTTTTGATCAATAGGATCGGCCTATTGGTATTTGGCGTTTTGAGTATTTGGTTGTGGGGCGGTATCACTTTTAAAGGGAATACCCAGACACAGTTGGAAGCCACCTTTGCCAGAAGTAAAAAACGCTTTCGCATTTTATTCCCCTTAGGAGCCATTGCCTGTGCCTATGGCATCATTAAGGCCTTCTGGCTATAAGATCAGTTGATCGGCAACTCGAAATCCAGTTGAATAGGCTTGAGGTCTACCATGTGGCATTTCTCACAGAACTGAGGTACTTCATTTCTTAGCCACAATTTTCTGAAGTGTCGATACCCATCGGTATTCAGGCAATACATCAGACCATCATCGAAAACATTACCGAAATTCAATTCCTTTGGAAAGGGTTTAGCACAACATGGTGTTGCATAGCCATCCCAGCTGATGTAGAAATGACTCCATGGGAGGTGGCATTTCTGGAAAGTATTTGGTGTTTTAATATCCCAGATAGATAATTCCACATCAGGCAGGGTATCTGCTTTTTCTTTGGCTCGCTTCAACTCTGCTTTGAAAGCCTCTGAATGGAAAAAATCATAATAACTGATGTCGTGCGCCGTAACTGCAGCCACATTGAATGGCGTGACATTGATATAAGAAACACCTAACTCACCGGCGATCTCCACCACTTCGGCCATGTTGAAATAATTTTCCTTAATGGCCACAAAGTTGAACATCACATCCGCGCGTCGCGTGCGACAATGTTCCACGATCTTTTTGACGTTGTCATAAAAAAGCGGGTATTCACCTCTGAGTCGCACCTGTTCGTACACCTCCCCTACTCCATCCATGGATATTTGCAGGGTGTCGAGATGATCGGCGATCTCCTTCACTAACTCCACACTGTTCGGTAAATGCGCATTGATGGATATGGTGGTGATGATCCCGTTATTTTTCGAGCGAATATATCGCAGGGCTTCAGGTAATTGTTTATACAATAAGGTTTCACCCAAACCTGTCAAGCCCACAGAATCAATATAAGGATAAGCATCATCAATGATCTTTTTGAGTTGATCGATCGGCATGAAGCCCTTGTCCATTTCTTCTCCATAGCGATATTCGCGCGGACAGGTGATGCATTTCAGGTTGCAATGATTGGTAACCTCCAGCATGATGGATGAGGGATGTGCCACTTTGGTACTTTTGGTAACCCGCAACCAGGCACCGTACATTTTATTGCCGGTGTATTTTAGGAGGTTTACCCCACCCGGTAAGCTTTTCAATCTACGTAATGCCTTGCGTATCCTTCTGCTATTGATCCCAAATGCCATGGGGCAAAATTACGGATTCCTAGTCGCAACCACATCAGGGCAATCCGCATATCAGATCTGCGATGGCCCATTGCGCCGGAACAGGCGGCAGGATCACCTGAGCAATGCTATGGGCCTGACACCAGGCTGCGGTTGATGGTCCGATGGCGATGACGATCTGGCCGGAAGTGATCGACCCGCGGCGCAAATACCCTTCCGCCTGCATAGGGCTGGTAAATACCACGATATCGCAAACAGGTGCATCCTGATCGACCAGTGTATTCTCGTAAACAGAAATGTGTTGCACAGTTGCATACGCACGCACTGCCTCACGCACACCCGGATGATGGTAAGTAGCGCCTGCAAATAGCACCTGCAACCCTGTAGCAAGTGGTGCAAAATTTTGCGCTGTTTGTGCTGCTTCACCGGTGCCTGTGAATGCCACTTTATATCCCGATCGTCGAATGGCCACAGCGGTTTCTTCTCCATACGCAGCTATTTGCGTGGATGCGGAGAGGATCGGGGCCTGATCAAAAAAATGTTGCACACCTGACTTGCTGGTAAAGAATAACCAGTCAGCCGTGATATTTTTTGTTTGCAGTGGTAATTGTGTGGTACGCACAAAAGAACGTGTTTCTATCGTTAGTCCCGCTGCATGTAATTGTTGCGAAATGGTATCTGAAAGGTAAGTGCTGCAAAATAATACCGAGCGTTTCCGCTGAGTACTTAATCTTTGATAGAGCGATCGTGCCAATGCTTCCGGATCAGTCCCCTGCATATAACATCTGCTCACTGCCTGCTCGCGGTCAACTGCACGCACCGCCCATGCCTCATACATGTCATCGCGTTTATGACAGAACACCCCTAATGGCATATGACAACCACCATTAAATAATTGCATCACTTTGCGTTCCACCTGTATGGTTTGTTGCACATCGGGTTGATGTAATTGCGCTAAT